>JBAXIZ010000174.1:0-1508 GCA_037138095.1 bacterium | reverse complement strand
ATTTTTGGGATGACAAAATTCGTGCCCAAGCAATTCTCAAAGAAATTGCAGATTTAAAAGAAGAACAAGCCGGTCACGGTAAATATGATAAAGGCGATGCAATATTAAGTGTAATTTCAGGAGCTGGGGGTATAGATGCAGAAGATTTTGCACAAATTCTTTTTTCAATGTATGTAAAATATTTTGAAAAAAAAGGTTGGGTATACAAAGTTATACATTCAAATGAAAATGATCACGGAGGTTTTAGAAATATTGTAGTCGAAGTTTCTGGAAAGAATGCATATGGAAATTTAAAAAATGAAAGTGGAGTACATCGTCTAGTTCGAATTTCTCCATTTAATGCCAAACAACTTCGTCACACCTCTTTCGCTCTTGTGGAAGTAATTCCAAAATTTGAAAAGAAAGATACCGAAATAGAAATTCGTCCAGAAGATGTGCGAGTGGAATTTGCTCGCTCAAGTGGTCCCGGAGGGCAAAATGTAAATAAAAGAGAAACAGCTGTGCGCATTGTTCATATTGCTACAAACATTGCGGTGCACTGTGATGCTGAAAGATCTCAGGCTCAAAATAGAGAGAAAGCCATGGAAATTTTAAAGGCAAAGCTTTATATATTGGAGGAAGATAGAAAAAAGAAAAAAGCCGAAGGTTTGAGTTTTTCAAAAGATGCCGAGATTGAATGGGGAAGTCAAATCCGCTCATACGTTCTTCATCCCTACAAAATGGTGAAGGACCATAGAACCAATGTAGAGACAGCTAAAGTTGATGATGTACTTGATGGTGAAATTGATGAGTTTGTTGAAGCGGAGAGAAGTCTTTAAATTGTGGAAAATATATATAGGGGATTTTGGTAAAATATGATAGAATAATCTCTATAAATATGATTTATTTTGATAATGTAAGTAAAATATACGATGATAGGTCAATTGGACTAGAGGAAGTAACCCTTAAAATTGAGCCAAATGAATTTGTTTCAATAGTTGGGCATTCTGGGGCCGGAAAGACCACTCTTTTAAAAATGATTCTAGCAGAGGAGAAACCCACCTCTGGTACTGTGTTTTTTGAATCTACAAATATTCACAATATAAACAAAAAACATATGCCGGACTATCGCAGGAAGATAGGGGTTATTTTTCAGGATTACAGACTTTTGCCAAATAGAACAGCGTATGAAAATATTGCTTTTGCAATGGAGGTGGCGGGGCGAGAAGAAGAAGAAATCCAAGCAGATGTTACCCATGTCCTCGAGCTTGTTGGTCTTGGGCGAAAAATGTGGAGTTTTCCACATCAGCTCTCCGGAGGTGAAAAGCAGAGAGTAGCCATTGCACGAGCTATTGTGAATCAGCCAGATTTAATAATTGCAGATGAGCCGACTGGAAATTTAGATCCAGTGAATACTTTTGAAGTTATGCAATTGTTTAAAAAAATAAATGATTTAGGAACAACGGTGGTACTTACTACGCATACTAAAGATGTTATCGATTCTTTAGGTAAACGTGTTGTTACTATGG
>JBAXIZ010000173.1:0-1514 GCA_037138095.1 bacterium | reverse complement strand
TTTGGAGAAAGGAATATTTGAAAAAAGTGATGGGGCAGTGGTGTATAAGGGTGAAAAATTTGGTTTGCATACTCGTGTTTTCGTGAGCTCACAAGGCTTGCCTATGTATGAAGCTAAAGATGTTGCTCATGCTATTCCAAAATACAAAGATTTTCCTGCCGACAAATCAATCATTATTACAGCAAATGAGCAGGATGATTATTTCAAAGTAATGCTCCAAGCTTTAAGTGAAATTAATCTTGAGGTGGCAAGTAAAACTGAGCACCTTTCACACGGAATGCTTCGAATGCCAGAAGGTAAAATGTCGTCTCGAAAAGGGAATGTGATCACAGGAGAATCTCTAATTTTGGAAACTGAAGAGTCTGTAAAAGAAATTATAAAAGACCGCGAACTTCCACCAGAAACTAAAAATCAAATTGCAGAATTTGTTGCTGTTTCGGCTATCAAATATTCTGTGCTTCGACAAGCTCCGGGAGGAAATATTATTTTTGATAAATCAAAAGCAATTTCTTTCGAAGGAGACTCTGGTCCGTATTTGCAATATACAGCCGTGCGAGCAAATTCTGTTTTGGAAAAAGCAATAGGGCGGAGTACCGCCCTCGCGGACAGTCGCGGACTAGACGCAGACGGTCGCAGAAGGAATGCATTCGCGAGGATGACAAGCAAAGATATTTACCCTATCGAACATTTCCTTTACTGTTTTCCAGAGGTTGTAGCTCGAACTGCAGAGGAGAAAACTCCACATTATATCGTCTCGTATTTAATGGAACTTTCATCTTCGTTCAACAGCTTTTATGCAAACAATAAAATTATTGATGCTGGCGAGGAAAGTGAGTACAGGCTCGGGATAACTCAGGCAGTTCACAATATCCTCTGGAATGGATTGTACCTTTTGGGGATCAAAGTTCCTGAGAGGATGTAAGTTTCAAATTTAAAATTTCAAATTAAAAATGTAAAATTGAATTTCTGTCATTCCCGACCTGATTGGGAATCCATGCCGGAATTCTACGGACTGGATTCACAAGTATTTTTCTTCTGAAAAATCTTCTGAACACGACTCACTCGCCTTCGCTCGTTCCGTCCTTGCGCTCGGGTCCCATCCCGAGCTCACCCGTCTCCGCAGGAATGACAAAAATACAATGATATATGGTAATTAGTCCAAAAAACCCTTTATTTAAAGGGTTTTTTGGTACTTTTCTCGGCCTGTTCCAAAAGGGCCTTTAATAGCTTGACCAAACCGAAGTTCCGAGTATAATACTCTCTACCTGCCAAGAGGCGGGTATAAGTAATTTGAAAATTGAATTGTTTAGTACGATTTTTAAAAATCGTCTATTCTTTTAGGAAAAATAATTGGAGCGAAATCAAATTCTCTAACAAGGTGCAAAGTAAAGAATATTTAATATCCTTTGTTTTGTTCCGTTCCGGATGTTTACATTTAATTTTGTAAGTATTTTTATTGAGAGTTTGATCCTAGCTCAGGATGAACGCTGGCGGCGTGGATAAGGCATGCAAGT
>JBAXIZ010000172.1:0-1536 GCA_037138095.1 bacterium | reverse complement strand
GAAGCCTACCTTTTGTTGTGTTTATAACAGAAAAATTATCCTGCATAATTTTATTTTATTTTACCTAATTTTCGTAGTTTTTCTATTTCTTTCCTTCGTCCCATTCTCTTTAGTGCACTCTTTTTTACTTTAAGTTTTGATTCTTTTCTTTCATTGTAACGGGAACCTTTAACTTTTTGTATTATGCCAGATTCTTGAATTCTACGAGAAAAACGACGCAACACGCTGGCGTTATTTTCGTTTGGATTCTTTTTAACTTCTATTACTGTTTTTACCATATAACCTATAGATTATCATATAAAAAATATTTAGCAAGTTTTTAGTATTTACTTTTTCCTTAAAAATGCTAGTATTTTGTTATATAAGTCTCGTAAAGTAAAAATTACGTGTTTATGTTACATTATAAAATTAAATTTTAAAAAGAATGAAACAAGGAGCAGACTACATAACAGAAGAAAAGAAAAAAGCACTGGAAATAGAGTTGAAAGACTTAAAAGGACCAAAAAGAAAGGAGATATTAATTGCACTTGAGTACGCAAAGTCTTTAGGGGACCTTTCAGAAAATGCTGAGTATCATGAAGCCAAAAACGAGCAGTCTTTTCTGATGGGCAAAGAAGCAGAGCTTGATCAAAAAATAAAGAACGCACAGGTTATCGAGAAATCCACCAAGACTGATGTCATCATGGTTGGTTCAACTGTGAAGATTGACGATGATGGTGAAATTATGGACTATACACTTGTTGGGTCTGACGAAGCTGACCCAATGAAGGGCATGATCTCAGTAGATTCTCCAATCGGGGCATCATTGATTGGTCACAAAAAGGGCGACAGCATCGAAGTGAAAACTCCGGGCGGGAGCTCAATGTGCAAGATTATCAGCGTCAGCTAGAAAGAAATTTTTATATACGAAAGTGGCAGGTCGGAAGATCTGCTGCTTTTTATTTAACTTCAATTCCATTTTCTTTTGTGTTATAAATTAATTAACCATTGAATATAAAGAGGCAAATATGTCAAACGAACTTGGTGCGACCGAAAAAGATCTTATCGAAAATAGAAAAAACAAGATCGCTGAGCTCGAAAAGCTTGGGGTAAATCCTTATCCTTCCGAGACCGATCGGAATATTACTGCTGCCGAGATTATTGATCAACAAGATGAATTGATCAAATCAGAAAAGAATATAACTGCGGCAGGCAGAATCATGGCACGAAGAGGCCATGGTAAGCTTTCTTTTGTCGACTTAGTAGATGAATCTGGGAAGATCCAGGCAGTTCTCCGAGCTGATTTCCTCTCCGAGAAAGATCTGGAAGTTGTCGCGTTATTGGACGTTGGCGATTTTCTAGAGGTCTCTGGCAAGGTCTTCATCACTAAGGCAGGGGAGCTTTCGATCGAAGCACATTCGGCTAAGATTTTGACTAAGTCGATTCGTCCACTCCCTGAGCAATGGTTTGGTTTGAAAGACGTCGAGACAAGATACCGAGAGCGCTACGTTGATTTGATTGTCAATTCAGAGGTGAAAGAGAAGTTTTATATTCGCT
>JBAXIZ010000171.1:0-1538 GCA_037138095.1 bacterium | reverse complement strand
CAAGAGGCTGCTGTGAAGCTGATGTCGATGCTAGGAAGTAAGATGATATAAATTAGTGAGTAGTTGGTAGTTTATCCGCACACTAACACGCTTACAACTTCAAGTTTGATTGTGTGGCTATAAAAATAATTAGAGGGTAACAACAATCTTTTGGTATGTTAGTGTGCGGATGAAGTAGTGGGTAGAAAACCCAGAATTTTCCGAAGGAAAATTCTGGATTTTGTATTTAGCGGTTTCTAAGGGCTACGAACTATAAACGATTTTACTATCTATTTCCTCAATTATAACTGATTTAGTGTGAGAAATTACTCACTTTGTTTATAAAAATTTTTATGGTAGAATAATTAATATGAATTTAAAAAACTTATTTAATTTTTATAAAAAGAAAAATATAATCAATGGTGGAGAAAAGGAATTTTACTCAAAAAAATCTTTAGTAAGTGCTTATATCTTTGGTTTTCTTTCTATTGTTATACTTTTCTCTTTGTTTAAACTAACCACTTTTTCAATCTCCTATATTCAAAATCATTTTTCTGAAAAATCTCTCGCTACTCTTAAAACTACTCCTACTCAAACAAAAGCCTATCCTAATAAACCTATAAAATGGAGTATTAAAGTACCAGCTACTGCTTATCTTGCAGGTAAACACTTGGTAGAAATACCTAAAGGAGCCGAGGAAATAAAAGTTACAGCAATGAGTTCTACTAGTACTGAGCAAGTAAATAAAGAAGAGCTTACAATAAAAAAAGAGGACTTAACTAAAGCAGATAGGTTAAAGTTAAGTAAAATATCAGAAGAAAATGCAAAGTCTTCCGCCTCTGAAAAATTAAAACAAGCTCTTAAGCAAGAAGAATTAAATAAAATTCAAAATAATTTAGACCTAAGAAAACCCCAAGGTTTCTTTTCTCGTATATGGAACAAACTTACAAACATTACAATAAAAATGACCGCAGCAGCTGAAGATGCGATTGCTCCAATACAAGAAGTTTTGGCAACAAATCCGGTGCCTGAAGTAATAACCGTAGACATTGCTCCTGTTGTGGCACAAGAAACACAAACAAATACAGAGAATACTCCAACGCAAACAGAATCAGATAATTCTGTTTCATCCAGCGCTTCGACATCAGATCTTGAGAGCTTGAGTATCACAGGAATACAATCTGAAAATACAAGTACTTCTTCAGTCCAGATAGAAACTCAAGCAACAACAACCGCTCCCCCTGTCTTAGGAGTACTTGAGAAGAATGATAATAAAGCAACAACCACAGCAAAGGTTGAAACCACCAAACCGATAGAGTCTACACCGGATGTGTTAATAGAATATCAAACCCCAGCTCCAACAATTGCTGAAGCCATGACAGATACAGGTAAAATAGTTACAGTATCAGATAATGCAGACGAGGATGCTTCTGCGCATACAACCAATGTTCTTGCTTTCACTAATATTCCTGAAATATATAAAGTCGGACAAGAAAACAAAATCAAAATCAAATGGTTAAATAATAATGGAGAGGAAATGCCATTTAATACTTATGACT
>JBAXIZ010000170.1:0-1566 GCA_037138095.1 bacterium | reverse complement strand
GTGCCCAGGATTTGATTTCTCCGCAAACTACAGTTTCTGTTTCTGCCACTGGCACAGTTTCATTTTTTGCTGGATAATATGGCCGGAGTGTTGAAAACAGAATATTCTCTCCAAGAAAGCGGGCAGGCTTTTGGCAGCAACATTTGGAATCTGTACACTACGCCATTCTTTGCCTCGGGAAAAACAATTAATTATTTCTCCACGGATAAAGCAGGAAATATTGAAAATACGCAAACAATAGTTGTCCCAGTAGCGGTTATTGTAGATAAAACTATTCCGGAGTTTGTTTTTAGCGTGGATCCAAAAATATTTGAATTGCAGATTACCGGTTATGATACTATCTCCTCCACCACGATAAACATCAAGAATATTACTGAAAAAAAGAAGAAGGATAAGAAATTTTCCTATACTGTATCTGATATGGCCAGCAATACTTCCAACCTGATCATTGAGATAAATAAGGAAAATGAGCATAAATTAAACTATGATATTAGTTTTCCTTTGATTAAAGGTAGTAAACCCGCCTCAATGATATTTGTAAGGGAAGTAGACAAAAAAGGTAACTTAAAAACTTTTATTCAGACGGTGAAACAGGGTAAGGATGTTATTATTTATACTTATAATGTCAAAAAAGACAAAACAATTATTCGCACCAGAGACGGTAAACAGATTGATAAAAAGGTGTATAATGAGAATAAAGTCATAGAATTTATTACTAATAAAGGTTTAATAGAAATAAAATAAAACAAAATGCAATCTATTCGAAACTTTTTTCACACGGACAAATGGTGGGGGAAGACAATCTTTATTGCCCTTGTTTATGTAATTTATTGGTGTTTGTTTTATGGAAGTTGGCTTTTAATCCCCAATCAACACCCAGATAATAATACAGATTTCGGTAGTAATTTATTTATAATTTATTTACTAATAATAGTTCCACTAATAAGTTTTTTTATTCCGTATTATATAAAAAAAGTATTTACTATGAATACAGTATTGCTATATTGCTTACACATTATTCTTATTATACTTTCAGCCGGGATTTTTTTATGGATAGCTATCCTTTCTGCGTTTTCTCACGGATTTAGCTTATAGTAATAAATATTTTTCCATTTCCTCCTGCTTGCATTCGCCTCTAGAGGCGAATAGGGGTATAATAGGGGGATGATAGGGAACAGTGGGGAAACAGAATTGAAAATATTGAGTGCGGAATTAAAGATTGTGGCTGATGAAAATCGGCTGGGTATTTTAAAATTTCTGAAAAAGAAAAAAACCGCCTCGGTGGGGGAAATTTCCGATCAACTTAAGATTTCATTTAAGGCGACCTCAAAACACCTTTTGTCTCTAGTGAAGAAAGGGGTGCTTGTTCGTCGCTCGGATAATCCTTTTATGATTTACTCTATTTCTCCTAATCTGCCTGAACCAATCAAAAATATAATTTCTCTTCTCTAAACCATTCGCCTCTGGAGGCGAATGAGAGTTAAGAAAAAGCGGAGTTTGGTATTGTTGTGAGGGCGTGGAGTAGCTTAGGTCCACCGCCCCAAGCGTGTTTGATTAGGGTGGTAA
>JBAXIZ010000169.1:0-1584 GCA_037138095.1 bacterium | reverse complement strand
CCCTTACCTACAAAATGATACCATTTTCTTTTTTCTTGTTCGTATGAATTATGCACACATTTCCATGCAACTTGCCCCGGTTCCCTTTCTATAGATCCGTCACCGCCACAAACAGAAACTTTTTTGGGGAAATTATATTCCTTTTCATTACCCTTCCTTAATTCTTTCAAGACTTTTACAATTTTCGGGATTACATCTCCAGCTTTTTCCAAAATCACAGTATCGCCAATTCGCACATCTAGTCTTCGTATTTCATCTTCATTATGAAGTGTAGCTCGAGAAACTGTCGAGCCAGCAACTAAAGTGGGCTTTAAATGCGCCACAGGAGTTACCACACCAGTACGCCCAACCTGAAGGATAATATCCTCTACAACAGTTGTTACCTGCTCTGCAGGGAATTTGTAGGCAACACCAAAACGTGGAGACTTCCCCGTATAACCTAAAGCCTTTTGTATTTTTACAGAATTTATTTTTATGACAATACCATCTAAACCATAATCAAGTTTATCTTTTTCTTTTGCCCAATGATTATAAAAATCTTGTATTTCTTTTACATTTTTACAAACCTTATGATGTGGATTTGTTTTAAATCCCAATTTTGATAACAGTTTTATCTCTGAGTCTTGAGTTTTAATATCCAATGTATTGTCATTCCCGTGAAGACGGGTTGGAATTGGGGTGGGACCCAATTCCAAAGACGGAGCACGACGGTGCGAGTCGGGGTCGAGAGATTTTTCAGCAGAAAAATACTCGTGACTCCAGTTATTAAATACAGGACTTGGATCCCCGGGAGTACCCGAGGATGACAGAGGAGATGATTGTGGCAGTAGTGAAATCAAATCTATATCATAAATAAAAGAATTTAAATTTCTGCTTGATGCAATCTTTGGATCTAGCTGGCGAATAGAACCAGCGGCAGCATTTCTGGTGTTTGCAAAAAGAGCTTCACCATTTTTTTCTCTTTCTTTATTTATTTTCTCTAATTCTTTTTTAGAAAGCCAACACTCACCCACAGCAACCAAATCCACTTTCTCGCTAAGTGTAAGTGGAATACTTTTTATTGTTTTTAAATTTGAAGTTACATCTTCACCGATTTCTCCATCGCCCCGAGTAGCACCTTGCACAAATTCTCCATCTTTATATGTAAGCACCATTTTAAGTCCATCAATTTTAAGCTCGACACAATATTCAAGTTCTTCACCATCGAGAGCTTCATCCTTTTCAATCAATCTCTTAATTTTCTCATCCCACTTTATAAGTTCGTCAAAATCAAAAACATCATCATATGACCATTGTTGTACCTCGTGCTTAACTTTTTTAAATTCTTTAAGAGGAATACTGCCCACTCTTTGTGTGGGGCTTGTATCATTTTTAAGCTCTGGATACGACTCCTCAAGAGAAATAAGCTCTTTTAAAAGAGAGTCATAAGCCTCGTCACTAATTTCCGGCTCATCAAGGGTGTGATATTTATGTGAGTGAAAAGAGATGAGACTTCGGAGCTTAATGGCTCTATCTTTAATTTCTTTGGGTATTTTATGCACCATACACTAGTATTCTACACGATATCCTCTCTCAAGGCGACGG
>JBAXIZ010000168.1:0-1585 GCA_037138095.1 bacterium | reverse complement strand
AGCCACTCCGGTGATATCGCTCAGGGCTTGTTTGTTCAGTTCAATAACTTTCATCGTAGCAAATTCCAACAAATTCGTGATAGCTCCGGCAGGCGGATTGGGGTCAGTAATCAAAGCAGTGATACCCGTGTGATGCACTCCGGTTTGATCTATTGCCATACAATCTGCTAATTTCTTAACCAATACGGGGTCTGTCTTTTGATACTCACCATAAAAAAGGTCGTAAATATTTTTCAAAGCTTTATTGCCTTTCACATAACCTTTATAAATAGCTGCTGTGCCGTCTTCTTTTTTGTCGTCAATAGCATCTTGCGTATCCACTTTCACCTCATCAAAAGCAAGGATAACAGCAGCCATGTCAGCAATGTCTGCCGGTTTGATATTGGTAAAAACGTCGTGGTTTTCTTCCAAAGTCTTTTTCATCAAGCGTGCACGGCTCAAGGCAGCAGTTATCGAAGCATTATTAATATAGGAAGCCCCGTGTTCTAAAATCTTCACCAATTCGGTCTTGTTGGCATTACGTGCCAATGGCAATCCTTTTTTGCAATAAATAATCATGGTGTCCGCCATGTTTTTTTTCAAAACTTTTGCGGCATCAGTAATTCCGGTAGTGGGGGTTTCCTGTATATCTTCGCCGGCTTGTATTTCCTCAACGGCTTCTTCCAATTTGGCAATTTCGGCGGCTTCATTTGTAATTGCATCAAATTTTGATTGCCATAAGCCCACAAAATTCAACACTCTAAAATAGTTAATCAATTTCCACGAATAAATCTTTTTCATAACAATTTGTTTTTTAATAAATTAATAAATCAGATCACTATATTTTATTTTTTTATACTGTCATATTTTCAAAAAGCAGCACAAAGTACGTAATTGTTTTCGAATCCACCAAACATTTTCGTAATTATTTTCAATGTTTTTTTTAGTACCGAAAAAAATTTCAAAATCTAACTGTTCAGCTTGTTGCATTTTTAATTTTGCTTCAATTAACATCAACATTCGTGCCAAAAACGTTTTAAAACCTTAATTTCAAAAACTATATTTTTTACCGAAAATAGAAAATTGTATAAAGCATTGATTATCTGAATAGCTGATGTTATACATCCTGATAAAATCCCCAAGGGATGACACTATTATAGAACACAAAATCCAGAGAACACCAAAACCCGGAATGGGTGACATACTAATATCATCCCTTCGGGATTAAATAATGGATTGTCTGAATAAATTTCTATAAAAATTTCAGTCCTTCGGACTTTTGCATAACATAAGTTAATGAATTAAAGCCCTGCTCAATTATTCGTTTTTAATCCAAAATTCAGTTAAATTATGTCTGCGCGCAGCCAATGCACATCGTCGCGCAGCCACTTCACATCGTCGCGCAGCCAGTTTACATCGTCGCGCAGCCAATGCACATCGTCGCGCAGCCAATGTACATCGTCGCGCAGGCAATGCACATCGACGCGCAGCCACTTCACATCGTCGCGCAGCCACTTCACATCGTCGCGCAGCCAATGCACATCGTCGCGTAGCCAATGCACATCGTCGCGCAGCCTGTTTAACTCGTCGCGCAGCCCGTCTAATT
>JBAXIZ010000167.1:0-1586 GCA_037138095.1 bacterium | reverse complement strand
CGTTTAAGTGTACTTCCGAGGAGATATTAGCATATAATCATCGTTCCAAAAAGTGTCTAAAAAAATTATGCAAAATGAAAACCGCTTTATTGATCCGTACCCCTTTTAGTAGACACTAAACAAAAAACTACCTTAGGGCTAAAAGATGATTTCTGTAATTTACAGGAGTCATCTTTTTTAGTTCCCATTGTTTTCTTTCGTGATTGTAGTATTTCATATACTGATTAATTAGTAAACGTAATTCTTCAAAACTTTTAACACATCTGTAATCAACCTCATCTTTGAAATGTCCAAAAAAGGATTCGATCGGTGCATTGTCAATGCAATTTCCTTTTCGAGACATTGATTGAATCATCCCTAACTCATTTACTTCGTGAATGTATTTTGGATTGGTGTAATGAAATCCCTGATCAGAGTGAATTAAAGTATCTTTCAAATTAAATGTAACTGTATTTTTTAAATCTTGTAATGTATCGAGTACAATACTCATTTCTAAACTCTGGGACAGTTTCCAACCCATCACTTCACCTGTTGCAATATCTTTGATTACAGACAAGTAAGCTAGTTTAGAGTCATAGAAAATGTAAGTAATATCAGTCGAGAGAAAATGATATGGAGTTAATATGTTGAATTCTCGATTAAGTACATTCTCACAAACTCTATGCTCAGCTGTTTTCTTAGAGATATTTTTGTATGGATTAGGTTTCCGAATTTTGCAAAACAAATGATATTTCTTCATGATTCTTTGAATCTTTTTATGATTCATTTTTACTTTAAGATTCATTTGAACTGTTCTCCACCCAGCTTTACCTTTTTTAGCTTCAAACACCTCCTTGATGAGCAGGTAGTCATCATAGTCGGGATCTGGTTCACTTTTATGTTTTAACCACTTGTAGTAGCCACAGGTGGATACTTGTGCAATTCCGCATGCCAATTGAATATTTTTGATTTTACTTTTCTTAATGATTTGATATTTTTGTTTAGGCTTGAGTTTTACTCCGCTCTCTTTGCCCGGAGTTGTTTTAAAAAATCGTTTTCGGCTTTCAGGTATGCCACCTGAGCCTTGTAATATTCAAGCTCTTTCTCTCCATCGACATCCATATATTTTGGTCGACCTGGGCTATTGTGACCACGACCATCTTTAAGCAATCCACCATCACCTTTTTTCCGGTATATTCTTAACCAGTTTTTTAGACGATCTTTGGGAGTATTTTTTCCGATTAGCGCAATGTTAAAACCAGCTTTTCTAAATATCTGGGAAGCAAACAATCCTTCATCCAGAAATTGTTTTACCGCCAAGGTCTTAAAACTCTTACTGTAAGTAATTGCTTTACGACTACATTTTTCTATATTTGGATTTTTTCGGAGTTCCAAAACCTCCAAGTCTGTGAATTTCATATATTTATTATTATTAGTAAATTATATACGAAAGTAACAATCAAAAAAGTAGACACATTATTTGTGTCTACTTTTTGGGGTACAGTTCACATCGGGCGGTTTTTGTTTTGTTTGTATAAAAAATCAGCAATCGCGTTAGGATTGCTGAGGTTCGTAGAGGTCGCCTGTATCACGGGGTGAAATTGGGC
>JBAXIZ010000166.1:0-1599 GCA_037138095.1 bacterium | reverse complement strand
GAATTTGCTCAAAAGTAACCCTAATGTATTGATTGTTTGAAAGTGAGACATAGTTTCCGTCTTTTGTTTTTACTGTGTCATAAATATCAGCAATGATGTTTTGGTTTTCATCAAGTTGAAAAGCTTTTGATATGAAAATGATTTCGAAGGTTTGTGTTGAGAGGTGTGGGATTGTCCATTCTAGGAGATCTAGGTAGCCGTCATTGTTTGTGTCTTTGGC
This sequence comes from bacterium, assembly GCA_037138095.1. Taxonomy (GTDB): domain Bacteria; phylum Patescibacteriota; class Minisyncoccia; order Phycocordibacterales; family CAIZIN01; genus CAIZIN01. The sequence continues at coordinate 1,379 of JBAXIZ010000166.1, read as the reverse complement.
TTGAAAGGCCATCTCTTGACCTCCTTCGTTTTTCCATTTGATATGAATTTTGTTTTCTTCACCTACTTTGTAGATTTTAGGAATTGATGTTGTGGCTACGACATTTATGATGGGAGTGTTTGGATCTTCATTGAGAGCAGAGACGGTAACAAGTTTTCCAGAGTCAGTGTTTTGTTCTGTGACTTCAATCGTTGTAGTCGCCTCAATCCCATCCTTCAATATTTCAATAGTTGATGTTGCTACAGATTCAGTCTCTTCTCCCGATGTGTTTGGAGTTGATGTTCCGTTAACTAAATTTGTGACCTGGTCGATAACTCCAGCAATCGCATCTTTTAACGCATCAATTATATTACTAACAACACTTGGTGTGGACGAAGATGTTGAAGCTGTGGATTCACCTGGTATGCTGGTGGAAGTTGTGGAGATGTCAAAGAGGGGTGGTGTAGTAGAGACATTTGAAGTCTCCGATGTGGTTCCGACATCTATAACAACAGTTGGAGTTGTAGATGCAGTTGAAGAGGGCAAATCAACACTACCACTTGTGTCGCTTTCTGTGTTTGTTACTACAGGTGCTATTACAACTGGTTCTGCTGGAACTATAATTTCTGGAGCTGCCACAGTCTCTGTTCCTCCTTCAATAGTGTCCGCTTTTAATATTCCAAAATTAAGTATTACTACTAAAAAAAAGATAGTAAAAATAGATTGGGCTAGGATTAATTTTCTAAAGTGCATGTTATAATTTTAGCATTAAAAACCCTTAATTACTCAAACAACAATGTGTATAACTGTTTTTAATTTAAGACGGGAATAATAAAGCTAAAGATACAGTTTTTAAAGATAAAACAATCTAAAATATTGATAAAAATTTTGAATTTTTCACTTCCAAGGATATAATACGAACATAATCATAAATTTAAAATAACAACAAACATGAGACTTATAAAAATTAAAGACATGAGTATACCAGGAGCTATACTTTTAACTGGGCTAATCGTGGGACTTTCAGTATTTTTAACAACATGGATTTTCTTTGGAGGTGACAATAACAGACAAAAACTCTCAACTCCAACACCAGCTTCTATGAACAGAAACGCTCAACAAAATGGTGCTAACAATCTAACTCCGCAACAAATACAAATGATTCAACAGCAGAGAGCAGCTCAGGTCAGCCAACAAGCGAGCTCCACTCCACCTGCACCGGTGATAAAACCAGCGACAGTTGTAACCCCTCCAACAAAGACAATCAAGAAATAGTTATTTGAGATAGTATAGATTCAGGCATAATACCCAAAAAACGTGGCTTTTTTGGGTATTATGCCTATTATACCATATGTTACTTCCCAAACCATGACCAAAGCTTAAAAATTGGGGACAACTTC
>JBAXIZ010000165.1:0-1606 GCA_037138095.1 bacterium | reverse complement strand
CCCATAAATAAATCTTCTGGCTCACCAATACCTAAAAGATGTCTTGGTTTATCTTCTGGAAGAATATCATTGACCCATTTTACAGCAGTGGACATATCTTCTTTTGCGAATGAACCACCGATACCGAAGCCATCAAATTTTTGCCCATCAACTGCTAGTTCTGAAATAATTTTTGCAGATTTTTTTCTTAACGACTCTTCCCTACCACCCTGCACAATTCCAAACAAAGCAACTTTGTTTTCTTTGTTCAATTTATTGTGTTCACGAAGCGAGCGTTCTGCCCAATTGTGAGTTCTTTCAAGTGCTTCGTTCTGATATTTTAAATCTTCACTTGGTGAAGTGCATTCATCAAAAGCAAAAATCATATCGGCCCCCAAATTGTGCTGAATCTGAATTGATTTTTCTGGAGTAATATAATGTATTGAACCATCAAGGTGCGAGGTAAAAGAAACTCCATCTTGTCCTATTTTTGCAAGTCTTGGTGCATCCGTATCGTCAAATCTTTCGGGAATCAGAAGTGATGGATTTGTAATTTGAATAACTTTTGAAATTCCTTTTTTATATGCAGCTCCAAGTGAAAAAACTTGAAAACCGCCTGAGTCTGTCATCGTTGGGCCTTGCCAATTCATCATTTTGTTTAATCCACCAATTTTTTTGACCGTCTCATCTCCTGGTTGTAAATACAAATGATATGTATTTGCAAGTACAACTTGTGCACCAGCGTCTCTTACTTGCTCTGGATTTACTGACTTTACTGTAGCTTTTGTACCAACAACGACAAAAGCCGGGGTTTCTATTTCCCCATGTGGTGTTTTTAAAATTCCAGCTCTGCCAAGCTTTCCTTTTAATTTCTTTTCTATTTTGAAGTTGATTGGCTTCATCCGAGATAATATAGCACATTTATTCCTTAGCTAAAATAAAAAAGAACGGCGCCGTAGGCGCCGCTCTTTTGTTTATTCTTGTGAGCCTCTATCTGACATGTTATTTATTTTTAATATTAATAATTTATTTAACTTCAAATAATTCAATCTCAAAAATTAAAGTTGAATTTCCAGGAATTGGACCATAATCATTTTCTCCATATCCAAGTTGTGGTGGTACAACCAAAATTCTTTTACCACCAACTTTCATTCCTTCTACTCCAATATCCCAACCTTTAATTACCTCGCCTGAACCAAGTTTAAAAGAAAAAGGTGTTCCTCTATCTATTGAACTATCAAACTTCTTACCGTCAGCAAAGACACCGACATAATGAACTGTTACTAGTTTACCAGCGACAGCTATATCACCAGATCCAACTTTTATATCCTGAATTTGAATTTGTGTTGTCTTTTCCATTGGTTGATTTTGTGTTTTATCTGAACTTGTAAATAAACCGCCCACGATGCTTCCACCTAACAATATCCCAACTACCAAAACTGAAATAACTATTGCTATGATTGTTTTTTTATTCATATTTTTTACATTAATTAATACTATAGTTATTATATCAATTTAATAAAAATAAATCCAATGGCTCTTTCTATAATTATATAAAATGCTATAATATTTAACATGAATTTTAAAAATATTTTTTCAAAAAAAAAATGTGGTGATAAGTGTGTAG
>JBAXIZ010000164.1:0-1616 GCA_037138095.1 bacterium | reverse complement strand
GAGCACAGCGAGTTTTGGTTTTTGCGTTAAGAATAATTTATATAATTTTCAGAAACACGAAGCGTGAGTTTGGGGTGGGACCCAAACGCAAGGTCGCAGGTGCGACGGCACCGAGACGTGTTCAGAAAATTTTTCAGCAGAAAAATATTTGTGAATTAGTGAGGGAGATTATTTTAGGGGGCGTAGGTTAAATACAGAATGCAGAACTTGGAGTCACGAGTATTTTTCTACTGAAAAATCTCTCGACCCCGACTCGCGCCGTCGCGCTCCGTCTTTGAAATTGGGTCCCATCCCAATTTCAACCCGCTCGCGAGGATGACAGCCCATCAAGTATGGACTAGCCGTCACTTTTCTGGTACACTCGCTTTCATATGACATACGAATACACATCAAAATTAGAACTATTAGCAGACTCATCTGAAGCCTCTTTAGAGGTGGAGGTATCTTGGGAAGAATTACAAAAAGCTCGTGCAAAAGCCTTTATTGAAATACAAAAAAACATCACTTTAGATGGTTTTCGTAAGGGTAATGCACCTGAAAAAATGATTGTTGAAAAATTTGGAGAAATGTACATTCTTGGTGAAGGAGCAGAAATAATCATAGACGAAACATACGGAAAACTTCTCGAGGAACACAAACTAAACACAATCGGCCACCCAGATGTTTCTATTGTAAAACTAGCCGAAAATAATCCTTTAATCTTTAAAATTAAAGTTGCTTTAATGCCAAAAGCTGAGCTTCCTGATTATAGTAGTATCGCAAAAGAAATTTCAAAAAATAAAAAGGAGGTAACTGTAGAAGAAAAAGAAATTGAAGAAACAATGGAAGAAATCCGCAAACATCGAGCACACGACGAAATGCACAAACAAGGAATCCCCCACACAGAAGGCGATGATAAAGATATGGTGCTCCCTGAAGTAAATGATGAATTTGTAAAAACCCTTGGAGATTTTGCGAACCTTGAAGACTTCAAAACAAAACTAAAAGAAAATATTCTTAATGAAAAGAAACTTAAAGAAAAGCAGAGAGTTCGACTTGAGATAGTTGAAAAAATAATTGAGAAAACAAAACTTGCAATTCCAGCAGTGCTTGTGGAAAGCGAACTCGACAAGCTTGTAAACCAATTTAAAGGCGACCTGGCACAATATGGAATGAAACCTGAAGATTATCTAGCAAGTATTAAAAAGACTGAAGAGGATTTACGAAAAGAATGGAAAGGCGAAGCAGAAAAGAGAGCAAAGATGAATGTCATTCTCGCCGAGATTGCTATCAAAGAAAAATTAGAGCCAAACAAAGAAGAAGTAGAATCTCAAGCTTCACAACTTCTAGCAATGTACGCCGACCTCGACCCACTTCGCGCAAAAGCTTATGTCCACCACATGCTTACAAACGAAGAGGTGTTTAAATTTTTGGAGAACTAGCGGTTATGCCACAAGGGGACTTCTTGTATTTCCTAAAGCACACGGCTCGGGCGACAAATTTAGTAATTTGTTTAGCCTAATTCGCTTCGCTCATAAGGAAACAAAGTCGAGCATTAGGCGCTAGGCTCTAGCCATAGAACAAAAACAAGGGGTACGATTAATCGTACCCCTTGTTTTTCACATTATTTTTACTTT
>JBAXIZ010000163.1:0-1630 GCA_037138095.1 bacterium | reverse complement strand
ACTTTGATGCTATTGATGTTAGGGATGATATTGGGGCATTATGGGAGAATTTTTTGGTAGTTGAAAGAATAAAAAGAAATAAATATATAGAACCATATAAATCTATCTATTTTTGGAGAAAGCTAAGTGGTGCAGAAGTAGATTTTATCGAAACCTATAGTAATAATATTGATGGATATGAATTTTCTTTTAAACAAAAGAAAAATGAAAAATCAAAAAAATCTTGGCTCGAAGATTATCCAAAGGCTACATGGAAAAATATCCATAAAGAGAATTTTAGAGAGTTTGTTTTGTAAGAAAATGAAAAAGATGAGGATAAAAATTGCCAATTTTTAAGGGATTTGGAGCCCGTATTTCAAAATCTGTTAATGCCTGAAGACGTGCAGAAATTGATAAATAAGCACGGGGATGTATTTGGAGAGTACAAACCCGATGAATACTTATATTTAGATTAGGAATATATAAATTAATAAAACCAGTTTGTATAAACTGGTTTTTTGTGCTAATTTTATACTCTATTCCAAATTCTTAATTCCTTATTCTATATCCTCCACCATTATGTTATAATGGTGGTATTATGATGTACGATAATTTATATAACCAAGGACGCTTTTTTGGTGGCCAAGGACCTGAGAATTTTTTTGGTCCTGGGTGGTTGCTAGGATTGTCTCTTTTTGGTGGTTTGTTTTTATTATTAGTTTTGGTTTCTTTAGCACTTAAAGGTTTCGCTCTTTGGCACGCAGCAAAGCGAAATGAAAAGTGGTGGTTTATTGCACTTCTTTTGATAAATACTCTTGGTATTTTAGAGCTTGTGTACCTTATCTTTTTTGCAAAGGTTTGGGGCAAAGGCTGTCACGGGGGAAAGTTTTGCGATAGTTGTGGTAAAAAATGCGCAAACTGTACTTGCGAAGCACCCGCAGACTAACGCGGACTACACGCGGAAAATCGCGGACTAGAATTCAAAATGCGTGGCGCCTATGGCGCCACGCATTTTGTTATATCTACGAACCTCTAGCATAGTAGGAGAGCGTTTGAGCATGACAACTTACGCTGACTTGATTTTAGTCCGCGTGCATTCTGCGTAGTTCCGCGTGAAGTCCGCGATTGATTAGTGAGCTATCGTATACGCCACTACACTCCTCGCCCCAGCCATCAGCAATTCCTTCCTCGCCTCATCCAATGTTGCGCCAGTTGTCCACACATCATCTATTAAAATTATATTTTGCCCTAAAATTTTTTCTGCTTCATACACAGCGAAAGAATCTTTAATATTTTTCAATCTTTCAATTTTGTTTTTCGTATGGGCTTGGCTTTCATTTTCTTTGATTTTTTTAAGCGTGTTGTAAGAAAATTCAAAATAGTTATTTTTATCTAATTTTTCTATGTTTTGCACAATCCTTTCGCATTGATTAAAGCCGTGTTTTTTCATTCTGTGTTTGGTTGCAGGTATGGGGATAACAATAGGGTGTGAAAAATTGTACATTTCTAGTTTTTCACCCACATCCTCAAGTAAATAATCATAAAGTATTTTTGAGATATATTCGGTTATTTCCCTTTCGCCTTTATATTTTATTAATTTTATTATTTTCTTAACATCTGCATTTTTATAGTAGAAAATAGAGAAAATATA
>JBAXIZ010000162.1:0-1632 GCA_037138095.1 bacterium | reverse complement strand
CCCCAAATTTAGCCCCCATTGCTAAATTTGGGGGGATGTGCTATCATGCTAGCCAATGTTAACTAAAACTAAAAAAGCAAAAATCATTAAAGATGTTCAGGTTCACGACACTGATACTGGTTCTCCGGAGGTGCAAATCGCCCTTTTGACCAAAAACATTGACGCACTTGCATCACATCTTAAGAAAAACCCAAAGGATAATCACTCACGACGTGGTTTGCTTGGTATGGTTGCTACTCGACAGAAAACTCTAAAATATATCGCTAAAAAAGACTCAAAGCGACACGCTACTGTGGTAAAGAAGCTAGAAAAAAAAGGAAAGTAATTAGTCGTTAGTGAGTAGTCCGTAGTAAAATATAAATTCAAAAAATACCATCCGAAAGGATGGTATTTTTGTACTTTACAAAATATTGAGAGGTGATAATCTGGCAACAAAAGAGCTCTTTCAATGCTGGCGGTTCAGTATTTGGCTTGAACTCAACTTTAGAAACCGATGTTATGAGTGAAGAAAAAAGAATGCCAGTACCTTGTAGATGTGGCCTTATGCCAGAGGAAAATACCTATCTTAAAGGTTATTCTCACTCTCTGCTGTGCAAATGGGCTTAATGGTACTTTTGTGAGGCTCAAATGTTAGAATATATATTGTTATCAACATATTTTATATATTTAACTAATATGATTAAAAAAAACGATTTTTTGTCCAGAATGTAACTCAATTTCTGTAAAAAAGAACGGACAATTCAGAGGTGTTCAAAGATACAAATGTGGAGGTTGTTTAATACAGTTTCAACTCAAAAAGAAGAAAGATATATCGAAGACTAGAGAAAAACTCTGGTCAGATTTTTGTTTTAGATATTCAACAGTTGAAACACTTACAGAAAAATACAACAAGTCTGAGAAATGGATTCGTAATCAATTGGAAGATTATGTTGTTCCAGAAAAGATATTTGCACCAAGAAGAATGGTGGCGATTATGGATGCTACAAAGGTTGGTAAAGAATGGTTTTTTGTTGTACGTGATCCACACAAAAAAGAGAATGTATATTCCAAAGTAGTTCAGTTTGAAAGTACATACTGTTACCAACTAGCAATGCAGGATTTAAAGGAAAGAGGGTTTGATGTGGTAGCTGTCGTTGGAGACGGAAAGATAGCTGTATCATGGCTTTTTAAAGGTTTGCCGATACAAATGTGCCACTTCCACATGAAGCAAATTATCATCAGATGTATTACTCGTAATCCAATATTACCAGCCGGAATTGAGTTACTAGAAATTATCAACACACTCACTTTTAGTACAGAAAAAGAGTTTACATTGTTGTATGTAAATTGGTGTAAAAAATGGGATAAGTTTTTAAAGGAAAAAAGTGTTAATCCAAAGACTGGGAGACCTGTTGCAACTCATCGAAAACTAATTAGTGCTAGAGGAAGTATTAAAAGACATTTACCTTTCTTGTTTACTTTTGAGAAGTATACTCATCTAAATATTCCAAATACCACAAACTCACTTGATGGATCGTTTAAGAAACTTAAAACATCAATCGCGGTTCATGCAGGACTTTCTCGAGAGCGAAAATTGAAAATGGTAAAGACTCTGCTTAATGGAAAGTAGCCTCACAAAAGTACCATTAAGCC
>JBAXIZ010000161.1:0-1640 GCA_037138095.1 bacterium | reverse complement strand
TTATCCCAGATAATGCAATAAACTGGGACATGAAAATTTGTGCTTAAAAATTAAAAATTCGCCATAGGCGCATTACTCGGGTTTATTGTGGAATTTCTTGTGTACATCCCTCAAGTGCTTGTCAGTCACATGGGTGTAGATCTGTGTCGTATTGATGTTTGCATGGCCAAGGAGGGCTTGCACAGAGCGTAAGTCAGCACCATTTGAAAGTAAGTCTGTTGCAAAAAGGTGGCGGAGCGTGTGTGGAGTTACCTTACGCGAAATTCCGGCAATTGTTGCATATCTTTTTACAATTCTTTCAATCGATCTTCGAGTTAAACCTTCAGTCGGTTCCTCATCCTTATCTTTTTTTAATTCAGCAAGTTTTGTTTTTTCGTTTCCCACTTTTACAAAAAGTGCATCACTCATATCTTTTCTTAATGCTAAATATTTTTTTACTTTGTCTTTTGCTTCGTCGGAAAGGAAAACCACTCGCACCTTTCCTCCTTTTCCTCGAATAGAAAGTTCATCACGAGTCAAATCTAAATCAGAATTTAATGAACAAAGTTCAGAAACACGAAGTCCTGTTGAAAAAAGAAGTTCAAGTATTGCAAGACCTCGAGCTTTTTTCTGCGGATCTTTTTCTTTGTTGGGTGCATCGAGTAATCTTTTGAGTTCTTCTGTGGTAATCACATCAATTTGTCTTTCAGGAACTTTTGCAAGCTCAATTTGATCGGCGGCCAAAGAGGGGACACCGATTTTTGTTAAATATTTTAGAAATGAACGCACAGCTATCAAATAATAGTTTTGGGTTTTCTTTTTCATCGTTTCGCCAGACTTTGCATTGTTGCCAGCCGATTGTCTATTGAGCCAAACACGAAATTCGCGAAGTTTTGTGTTTGTTAAGTCTTCGGGATTTTTAATCTGAGTTTGTTTAACAAAAACATCAAGATAATGAGCATAGTTTTCCACAGTGCGTATTGCTCGCCCTTTTTCAATCTCGATATATTCGAGATATTGGAGTTTAAGATTTTCAATTTTTGATGACATGGGTATTTTTGTTTTTCTGTCATCCTCGAGTACTCCCGGGGATCCAAGTTCTGTATTTAAATTCGAAATTCGAAGCACGAAATCCGAAACAAATTCAAATGTTCAAAATAATAAATTCAAAACAAATACATTTCAGACTGTGAAGTCGGGATGGGACCCGACTGCAAGGACGGAAGCTGACGAGCTGAGTCGTGGCCAGAAGATTTTTCAGTAGAAAAATACTTGTGGATTCCGGACTAAATCCGGAATGACAAATGCGGGTATATTTAATATAATTTAGTAACAATGGCTTCGGCCCTCCTTCGCGAAAGCAAAGGTAAAAAACATGTAGCACCACAAGAGTACTTCTTGTTTGCTAATTCGCTTCGCTCATAAGGAAACAGTGTCGCACAATAATTATATCATATGCATGGATATTTTCTGATGGTTTTGTATAATTAAACAACAATGGCCTCGGCCCGACTCTGTCATACTGATAGAGGAAAAGAAGACAGAGGTATAAATAAAAAATCAAACACTTTTGTGTTTGATTTTTTGCTAGTCTCACAAAAGTACCATTAAGCCCCAAATCCCTAAAAACCGTGTTTTTGAGGATTACCAATCCCTAAAAA
>JBAXIZ010000160.1:0-1641 GCA_037138095.1 bacterium | reverse complement strand
TAATAAGGGAGTTGGTCTGTTGAAAAATCGGCAGAGATTGCAGGATAAATGCTGGTTAAGTTGCGTGGCATAGTATGTTTTCCCTTTTGGCTAAAATAGTATGAACGCCCCCTCAAGACTCCCCAACAAAATTGCAATTAAATACTGTGAATTACTGGAGGTTCAAAATGGCTACAAAAAATTCTAAAATCCAACTAAAGCTCAGGGGTCAAAAGAAATAGTACCGTTACGCCCTGTTGATTTTAGACTTGTCAAGAGACCTGAAGGGGGAATATGTTTTGTACGGATACATTGCACAAAATGAATCTTGGGTAGAACTGCCCACAACTATTCTGTAAAATTGTATTTTTGTGTACCCCGACTATTTCAAGAACGCGAGTGAAGATTCCACCGCCCATATGACGTGGTTTTCTAAAGCACGATAAATCTGACTGATACGCGCAAAGATAACAGTTGACAGGAAATGGGTATTATGTCCCCAGAATATTCTCAACATTCAATCGGAACATAAAGCACTAAAGCAACTTTCCAAGATAGATGGAAAGGCGACACGTGATGATAGAACCTACTAGAATCCAGACTCAAAGGGTGCCGGAGGATTATATGAATACACATGAAATAGTAACTTTTCTCAAAGAACATAAAACTGAACTTCAGGAAAAATTTGGAGCTACCCGGATTGGGCTTGCAGGAAGTTATGCACGGGGAGATGCTACTGAAGAGAGTGACATTGACATAGTAGTAGAATTGCAGAGTGCAAATAAGTTCAGAAGTTTTTTCTACCTTTTATACTTTCTGCAGGATGCCTTTGGTAAACGGGTAGACCTTGTTACAGAATCTAGCTTAAAACCTTTAGTCAGGGAAGCTGTTCTCAAGGATATCGTTTATGTCTGAAAGAAATCCGGAACTTTTCATAGCTGACATCCTCGAATCAATTGAGGCAATAGAGGATTTTGTTACCGGCTGTGACTATGAGAGTTTCTTTAATGACAGAAAGACATATTCAGCAACGTTGAGAGAGTTTATTGTCATTGGTGAAGCGATTGCAAATTTACCAGATGAATTGAAGGACCAGTTCCCGGACGTTGGCTGGCGACTCATCAAAGATTTTCGTAACTTTATTGTCCATGAATATTTTGGTATTGATAGCAGCATCGTTTGGGATGCCGTCAAACTGGAATTACCTGAGCTAAAGATGCACATGATCAAGTTAAAAAGGTCCTTTCCTGATAGTGACCTGTGGTGATGTCAGTTGTGTCGCAAGTGCTCTTTAAGTATCCTACTTATGCTGTGCTGAAATTCAGCTCAACATAATAAACAATGGCAACTTGTTATTTTGGAAGCCTGACCCCACAAATTTACTGAAAGAACAAGGTGCTGAACAGATTGTTATGTATCATCAACAGTGTATCCTTATCAAAAATGCCGGAATGTTTCACGGAGAAAATCCATCGTGAGTCTTCTTTGCCGACTACATGATTAAACATTTCTGTTTTTGATGGAATTCCAAAGGGCTTGGAATGCCTGCTTGTATTGGGCTTGTAAGTGCTTGACAGATAATCGGTATTATGTCCCCTGAATATCCGCGCAATGGGTTACCTGTTGAGTATGTGGCATCGTGACCGATACCACATACTCAAC
>JBAXIZ010000159.1:0-1643 GCA_037138095.1 bacterium | reverse complement strand
GGATATACCAGGATTAAAACGGGATTTCACAACTACCGACATGATGACTTATATTGAATCAATCCGGCAATGGGATGCTGAATATCTTGGCGGTGAAATTCCGGAACCAAATGACCAACTTTAAAATTAACTTTCAGTAATGCAAAAATACGTTAAAACATACTTTGACTATTTCGACTATAAAGTTGTTGAAGAAATACCATGTGAAGCATGTGGAAAAATTCCGATTGCGGACGTTCATCACATTCGTGGCAGAGGCGAAGGGATGGACACAATTAAAAATCTTATCGGTTTGTGTAGAAAGTGCCACGACAGGGCGCACAACTCAAAGCATTATGTCAGTAAAGGAGAATTTCAGTTGATCCATAACTACTTTTTAACCGGAGCAAGAAAACAGTTCCTGACATGAATTTTGTCATGTATTGTTAATTTAATAGTTTACGGGATTAATTTGTTTATTCGGAAATTAATTGTTATCTTTGGAATTGAAAAGCGCTAAAAATGATAAGTTATTTATCTTCTTTTAAATACTGCTCCGGCAGGGAATGCCAGAAAAGGTTAGTTAGCGCTCTCCTATCTGGTTTTTTCTTGTCGGGGCTTTTATAATTTATAACTATGGATGTATTAGCATTAAGAGATAACGCAAAAGAGCAACTTCAGCAAATTAAAAATGTTGAAACTGGTATTGAATACTTAAACAAAGTAAGGGCGATTGAAGTATGGGCGAAAGCTGAAAAGAAAGACGCTGAACTTCAAAACATGATAGCTGAACAAAAGATCAGAACACAAAGGATACTCGGACAACTTATCCAGGAAGGACAGCAAAAGGGAGAAATACGAAAGCCAAACGAGCCAGACAGTAAGTATGTACTCGGCGAGGACATACCTAAAACCCTCTCAGATATTGGAATAAGTAGGAAAGAAAGTAGTACATTCCAAGCAATCGCTTCAATTGATGTTAAATTATTAGGTACTTTCCATCCGGATAAAATTGGTAGTATAATTTCAAAATTTGCGAGTCCTTCCATTAAAGAACTTAATACAGATAAAAAGTCTATTGGATTAATTGATATAAAAGAATATAGATTGTATTGGGATACTAATAAGAGATACATAGATTCAACTCAATACGGTTTATTCGAAGATGTTGAACTTGCTGATTTTACAAAATATACTAAGTCAACTAAAGACAAAGAGGCAAGAATATATTTTCGAGATACAAAAGGAGAGCATGATTTACAATATAATGAATGGCAGATTTATGAGTATCAACGTAAGTTTTCTGCAAGTCTGGAAGCATTCAGGTTTATGAAAAATAAAAATCTTCTGATGATTGGCAATATGCACAACCATAGAAATATATGGATTGGTTTAGGAATGTTTGAATATAATTCATTAAGTTTATTCTAATGAGCAAAGACCCGGCAGTTTTGTTTTATACTGGTGACTTTTTAAATGGTTGTATGGATCTTACATTTGAGGAGAGAGGACAGTATATTACAATACTTTGTCTTCAACATCAAAAAGGTCATTTATCTGAAAAAACCATTAGGTTATCAGTAGGTTCTGTTTCGGTTGATGTGTTAAAGAAACTTTCACAAGATGAATCCGGAAATTATTTTAATGAACGCATGGAACTTGAA
>JBAXIZ010000158.1:0-1654 GCA_037138095.1 bacterium | reverse complement strand
CTTCATTATTCATTCCAATATTTACCCCATCAGCATCAAAGCCGTTTTTAATTGCTAATGCAATTTTTTTTACCACAATCATTGTTCGACAAAGTGTTTCGTCGGGGAGTCCGTAGATACTTTCAAAATGATCTTTAGGAATAACAAGGGTGTGGCCGGGATTATTTGGCCCGATACTTAAAAACGCCATTGTGTAATCATCCTCGTAAATTTTATTTGCAGGGATTTCTCCAGCTACAATTTTGCAAAAAATGCAGTTTTCTTCTTTGTTTATCATGAATATAGTGTATCAAAAAATTATGATACAATCATCTTTATGAACCAAATCTCAGAACTTCAGAAACTATTGCTTGCAAATCGCGGTATTAAAGATGATGAAATTGAAGTATTTTTGAACCCTTCGTATGAAACGGGAGTGTTTGACCCATATTTGATGAAAGATATGGAAAAAGCTGTAAATAGAATTTTGAAAGCAATTGATGAAAAAGAAAAAATTGGGATCTTTAGCGACTATGATGCTGATGGGGTACCGGGGGCCGTGATGATGAAAGATTTTTTCGACCGAATAGAATATGAAAATGTTTTTTACTATATTCCCGATAGACATCTTGAGGGGTTTGGTCTTAAAGATGATTCTGTGACTATTTGCGCGGAAAATGATGTAAAACTTTTAATCACTATTGATTGTGGAATTGCTGATGTTGGGGAAGTTAAACATGCAGAAAGTTTGGGAATGGATGTGATTGTCACGGATCACCACTTGCCGGCAGAAAAATTGCCCCCAGCTTTTGCAATCCTCGACCCAAAACAAGAAGGGTGTGAATATCCAGATAAAATGCTTTGTGGAACAGGTGTTGCTTTTAAATTAATTCAAGGAATTCTTTCAAAAAACAGATTTGGAATTGGGGAGAGTCAAGAAAAATGGTTTCTTGATATGGTGGGGATTGCAACCCTTTCTGATATGGTTCCACTTTTAAATGAAAATAGAGTATTTGCGAGCTATGGTTTAAGGGTTTTAAGAAAAAGTCGAAGGCCGGGCCTTGTTGCTCTTTTGAAAAGAGCTGGAGTTGATCAAAGATTAATTTCTGAAGAAGATATTGGTTTTATGATCGCGCCGAGAATAAATGCTGCCGGAAGAATGGGGCATGCAATGGATGCTTTTAAAATGTTAAGTACAACAAACGAAAAAGAAGCAGAGGTATTGGCTGATCATATAAATGATTTAAATAACGAAAGAAAGGGGATTGTGGCAAGAATGGTAAAAGAAATGAAAGCGATGCTTATTCCACGTATTGAAAATGAAAGAGAAAAAGGAGTGATTGTTCTTGGACATCCAGATTGGAAACCTTCTTTGCTTGGACTTGCTGCAAACTCGATTGTGGAAGAACATGGAATGCCTGTATTTTTGTGGGGAAGAGAAAGTGGAACTGTCATTAAGGGCTCGTGTCGTTCAAATGGGGTGGTGAATATGGTGGAAATAATGAGGGGAGCTAGTGAGGGAACTTTCATAGATTTTGGAGGTCATGCAATGTCGGGAGGATTTTCAGTGGAGGAGGATAAAATACATTTTCTTTCAGATTCTTTAGCAAAAGCATACAAAGAAGTATTGGTTACAAGTGATGGAGAATTAAAACAAAATTATAATATTGATACT
>JBAXIZ010000157.1:0-1672 GCA_037138095.1 bacterium | reverse complement strand
GATCAGGCAAATTTGTTTTTAGTGGAAATCCCGATCAGTTAATAATTTTTTGGAAAAATAAGGATTATGGAACTGTAGAAGATATTGGCGGAATTTCCGACGAAGACGGAAAAAGTATTTTTCGCTTCGGCCCCGGCGATGGGCGCGGCTTCACAGATCGCAAAAGAATTGAGGGATTATTTCAACAACTAGAAGGCAAGGTGGCGAGTAAAAAGCGAGGCGCGGAAGACGCGCAAAAATTAGGAGAGCTTCGCGAACAGCTTGGAGTTAAACAAGAAACGCCAGTTGCTCCGCAAATCGAGCAATCAACAGAGGCGGTTGTGGAACAGCCGAAGCAAGTTGAGGGTAGTGTAGAAAATCCTATAGAGCGAAAAAATTTATTTGACGATGAAAAAGCAAAACAAATTTTGGAGGTAACTAAAGATTGGGCTAAATATGGCGGAAGGTTTTATGACCACTTAACTGGCAAAAGTATAAATTTACAGAGGAGAGTTGATTACAAAGTCAATCCTGACGGCACTCTCGATATGGCAAGTTATCGAGAAGCACGACAGAAAAAAATTGATGCTTGGTTACAAGACCCTAGCAATCAAGAATGGATTGCGGCGGGACCGAAATTTGAGCAAGACCATAAGCAAGAATTGGGTTATGAACAGGAAACTGTAAAAGCAAAACAGGCGGACGGAACTTTCGCCGATAAAGAAAGATACACAACGCCATATTTTTACGAGAATGGTTGGTTATATTATGAATCAAATTATTTTGATAAACAGACTGGCGAATTAAAGCAGCCCGAGCGCGAATCAACAAAATATCGAGTATATTTCAATTGCGAAGGTGGCGACATATTGCCTACTTATCAAGGCGTGATTGAGCAATTGAATAATGACCCAGAATTACAAAAACTTGGTTTTCAAATTAAGACTGCAGATGTTTCTAAAGTGAGTCCATCGGAAATCGGTCAAATTATGAATCAAAAAGACCGTATCGTTTTGTATCTTGGCGAAAAAGGAATGGAAAAAGCTTTGCCGATTTTGCAAAAATACGCTGAGCAAAATCGTCAAAAGTTTAATAAAGAAGGGGTTTTGCTTGCACAACCGCTTACTGATAGTGAAGGACAAGAAATTTCTGGTATCAGAACTACTTCTGAAACGAAAGGAATGTCTCCAGATCCGACTGAATCGGGCAAAAAATATGCGTCCTTCAGCGACATGCAAAGCAAAGTTATTGAATCATGCTTTCGTTCAATAACCACCGGATTAAAGAATCCAAAAACTCTTGAAGCAATGGCGGCCAAATATCCAACTATGAAAGACAATTTGTCGAAACTTCCTGCTGGTGCTTCAACAGAGGATTATATGAAAGAAATTTTGGCCGACCCAAACGGAGAAGAGTTTTTGGCAAAAAATTTGAAAGCAATATATCCACAATGGGCGAAGGCGTTTGGAATGTCAGAGAAGAACATTGCTTTCAAAGAAAATTAAAGGCGGTGAATTCCGAAAAAGAAATGGGGGTGAATCCCGCCCGCATTCCTCCCCAGACCACTCCTGCGGGCGTGAATCCGCATTCAGAATCACGAAACGGAATTGGACAAGGCGAAGATAAGACGATGTGCCATGACGGAATTCATTACCTCATTTTGTTTTGAAAATAGGTTCTAGCTTGGTACAAT
>JBAXIZ010000156.1:0-1673 GCA_037138095.1 bacterium | reverse complement strand
GCGGAGGTGAGCTTGGGGTGGGACCCAAGCGCAAGACTTTGAGCGTTTTGTATTCAAAAGGCGAAAAGTGTACAGTGCCTGTAAGGCAGGAATCCACAAGTATTTTTCTGGTGAAAAATCTTCTGGCCACGACTCGGCTCGTCAGCCTCCGTCCTTGCAGTCGGGTCCCATCCCGACTTCACAGTCTTAAAATACGGACCTGGATCCCCGCATTCGCGAGGACGACACAAAATATAGTCATGGGTACATTCCTTATTTTGTGTCGTTTACTCTTTCTTCACCGTTAGCCAATCAACACGAGCTGGAGAAAAAGGCATTTTCACATATACATCTATAAATGATGTGGATGTATTATTATCAACTTCTGAAATTGTTCCAATCGGCATTGTGCCATCTGCTAAATATACAGTATCTCCTATTTTAACTTCTACATTTTTAGGAAGAGTTAGGTAAATATTTCCTTGGCTTTTTCCTTTAGCATCGGCCTCAACTTTATTCGGCCCCACAAGCACTCTAAACTGCGAAGCTGGATTCGAGAAAAGAAAAACTTTTGCATAAGAACCCGTTTTAGATTCAATCACCCCAGCAGGCACACCAGCAAAATACACTTTCTGCCCAGTTTTAATATCATTATCATTTGCCTCAATTACCAAAACATCAAAAGGTGTTTGTGGAGGACGAGACACCACACGCACAACTCTTTCATTAGCTGTAGTATCTTTCTGTGCTATATATGAATCTAATTGTTTATACAAATCTACCTGATTTTTCACAGACAGTATTTCTGCATTTTTCCCATCAAGTTCTTTTTTCAAATTATCATTTTCATTTTGAAGTGAAGATTTAGATTTGAAATATGAAAAAGTTGAAACTACTTGCTGAGATATAGCTTGTCGTATATTCCACATTGGCCCGCCAATCCAAAATGCAAGTTGATTAAATAAAAATCCAAAAAGTATAATGCCAAAAAGTATGCTATAGGCAATTTTTGTTTTACGAAAAGAGTGATCGCGATTGCTACTTGGTCGGAGGTAAGTCATCGTCTGTTTGAATTAAAACATCTTTAAATTTATCGACGTCCTCTAAAATAATTCCTGTACCACGCGCCACAGCTGTAAGCGGGTCTGGTGAAATATGAATTGGGATATTCAAACATTCAAAAAGTAATTCATCTAAACCTTGAATTAAAGCACCACCGCCAGTTAAATGTATTCCTCTGTGCATAATGTCAGAAAGAATTTCTGGAGGAGTTGTTTCGAGAACTTCTTTTGTTGATTCAATCAATGTGTCTATCGACTGTGCCATAGCTTCTCGAATATCAGAGTCGGTAATGATAACTTCTCTTGGTAAACCAGTCACAAGGTCGCGCCCACGCACAGAAGCTTCCAAAGTTTCTTGCCCGGGAATAACTCTTCCAATTGCTATCTTTATTGTTTCCGCGGTTCTTTCTCCTATCAAAATTTTAAATTCACTTCTTATATAAGCAATAATATCTGTATTTAATTTATCACCTGCCACTTTCAAATTTCTAGATCGTACAATACCGCCAAGTGATATAACAGCAATATCAGATGTACCTCCGCCAATATCAATAATCATACTGCCCACAGGGTCATGCACAGGTAGCCTTATACCAATAGCAGCGGCCATTGGTTCTTCAATAACATACACCT
>JBAXIZ010000155.1:0-1701 GCA_037138095.1 bacterium | reverse complement strand
CTATCACCCCTCTTTTCGAGGTCTGATGCTCTACCAACGTGGAAATAAGGTGACTTTGTATAAGGAAGTTCGTGGGACATAATATTGTGATTATTATAGATGTTTTGGGGAGAAAGGCAACTCTTCCGGGGATGTCTTCCAGATTCGGTCAGGAATAAATTATTTGCCGTCACAAATAATTTTTCACGACCCTGGCTCACTCCCAGATTCGCCTAGGAATAATTTTTTGCCGTCGCAAAAAATTTTCACAGGCCTGCCTCGCTCCCTGAACTGTACCCCAAGAAGTGGACACTGATTAAGTGTCCGCTTTTTGCATTTAGGTTACAATATTAATGGATTAATTAAAACATAATGAAAAACAAATTCACCAAAGAACAAATTAATAATTTAAGTAGCAACAAAAACGTACTAAAATGCTATGACAATATAGTCACATATTCAAAAGACTTTAAGTTGTGGGCTGTTAAAGAATACGCCAAAGGTAAACTTGGAAGTGAAATATTTACTGAAGCCGGATTTAACCTAAAAGATCTCGGGAGTAGAGCCCCAAAGGATTACCTAAGTAAGTGGAACTGTAAATTTAGAGTAGAAGGTCCTAATGCTTTTGAGACAACTAATCAAAGAAACACAGGTAAGGTACGAAAGAATAAAAATCTTAACGAAAAGGAAAAGATTAAATACCTCGAAGCTCAGGTTGCATATTTGAAAGCTGAAAACGATTTTTTAGTGAAACTCCGGGCCAAAAGAAAAGCGGAGTAAAACTTAGGCCAAGTCAAAAATTCACATTAATTAAAGAAATACAATTTAACATTAAAGACCTTTGTAAGATTGCAAATGTATCGAAAAGTGGTTACTACAAGTGGTTAGAACTCGCTCCTGAGCCCGAGAAAGACTATGACGACTACTTAATCATTAAAGAGGTGTTTGATAAAGGAAAAGGAAAATATGGCTGGAGGACTATAAAAATGAAGCT
Source organism: bacterium (assembly GCA_037138095.1). Taxonomy (GTDB): domain Bacteria; phylum Patescibacteriota; class Minisyncoccia; order Phycocordibacterales; family CAIZIN01; genus CAIZIN01. The sequence goes on along the minus strand of JBAXIZ010000155.1, from coordinate 728 downwards.
TGAAACAGAGGAGTGTATAGTTATGAATCATAAGAAAATTCAGAGAATTAAAAATAAATATAGTCTCTTTACAAAGATACGTAGGGTAAATCCATATAAAAATATTATGAAAAAGACTTTAGAACATCGATTTTTTGATAATGTGTTGAATCGTGAGTTTGAACAATTTGTACCATACAAGACACTCGGAACAGATATTACATATTTACCATTTAATCATCGAATAGCTTACCTGTCGGTAATTAAAGACTTTGCCAGCGGTGAAATTACAGGATGGAATATTTCGCCTCATATAAACATGAACATCGTTCTAGATACAATTAAAGATATGACAAAAAATGTACCATCACTAAGTGGGGCTTTAATTCATTCTGATCAAGGTTTTCATTACACCAATCCTCAATACATTAATGAAATACAAAAGCTTGGTATGATACAATCAATGTCTAGAAAAGGATGTTGTATTGATAATGCACCAACGGAATCATTTTTTGGACACCTTAAGGATGATGTCGATTATAAAAATTGTAAAACTTTTGAAGAATTAAAAGATGTGATTTCTTTTTACATCGATTATTACAATAACAGAAGACAGCAGTGGGGATTAAAAAAGATGACTCCTGTAGGGTACAGAAATCATCTTTTGTTGGTCGGCGTTTAGAATTAGTGTGTCCACTTTATAGGGTACGGTTCAAATCAGCGGAGAACAACTGAAATTTGAGCCAATG
>JBAXIZ010000154.1:0-1720 GCA_037138095.1 bacterium | reverse complement strand
CAAAATACAGAGCGAAGCGACAATATTTTGTGTCGTCCTCGGTACTCCGGGGATCCAGTTTAAAATTGTTAAATTAAAAGAAAATGAGACATCACAACGCAAACAGAAAATTCGGAAGGGTAACAAAGGTTCGCAAAGGTTTAATGCGATCTCTTGCAGTTGCGCTTGTTGAAAAAGGCAAAATCAAAACAACAGAAGCAAAAGCTAAAGAGCTTCGCCCATATGTTGAAAAAATGGTTACAGCTGGAAAGAAAAACACTCTTGCCTCACGACGAAATATCATCGAGAAGGTAGGGTCTGAAAAGGTTGCAAAGAAAGTTGTTGAAGTTCTTTCTCCAAAATATTTGGATGTAAAGGGTGGATACACAAGAATCACAAAACTCGGCCGACGACTTAAAGACGCAAGCCCAATGGCTTACATTGAATTTATATAATATGAAATACACAATCGACGCAACAGGAAAATCACTCGGACGCGTAGCATCAGCTGCTGCTAAGATTCTTATTGGTAAAGAATCAACAACAGAGTATGCACGTAATAAAGTTATTTCTGTACAAGTAGAAATTATCAATGCATCAAAAGCAAAGTTTACTGAAAAGAAACTTCGAGATACTCTTCACGAAAGATATTCAGGATATCCAGGTGGTTTGAAACAACTTTCATCTGCTTTAGTTGCAAGTAAAAAAGGTTTTAGTGAGCTATTCAATCTTGCTGTATACGGAATGCTTCCAGGTAACCGACTTCGAAAAGAACGAATGAAAAATCTTAAAGTAACTGAATAATATATATGGCAAAAACTACTACAACATCAAGATACTTAGAAGCTGTCGGACGACGCAAGACTTCAATTGCTCGTGTTCGAATCACAGAAGCAGACAAAACATCAATGCTTATCAATGATAAGGATTACACAGAATTTCTTGCAACTGACGAACTACAGCATGTAGCAATGGAATCTTTGACAAAGTCACTTGTTCCAGCAAAGTTTATGGTTACAGTAAAAGTTCTCGGAGGTGGAGTTCACTCACAAGCAGAAGCAATTCGACTTGGTGTGGCTCGAGCTCTAATTATCTTCGATCCAGAATTAAGAAAAACATTGAAAGATTTTGGTTTCCTTATGCGAGACCCTCGTGCAAAAGAACGACGAAAATTCGGTTTGAAAAAAGCGAGAAAATCGCCACAATGGAGTAAGCGATAGTAAGATAAAATATTTTAAAAGTACTCGGGTTATATGCTCGAGTATTTTTATATGTGTGGCGATTTTCGAAGTCCTGTAGTAAGCTCGTACTCGAACTTTACTACTGGGGCGAGAAATTTGCATTTGAATTTTCTGTCATCCTCGTGAATACGGGGATCCAGGTTGAATTTTGAATTTGTGCACTAAAATATATAACCGTTCAGTATTACTTTTTGCGACCGCTCCGCCCTCCTGCCAGGGCTCGCTTCGGTTTCGCCGAAAACTTTTTGAGTACAAAAAGACCGTGCTTTTCGGCTGCAAATTCCTTACAGGAACTGTACACCTTTTGGCTAAACTTTTCGCAAGCTCAATTTTAGCTCAAAAGGTCTTTCGATTGAATGCCCATTCAATCTCAACTCGCAAAAAGTAATACTTTCACTAGCTCTTGCAATGAAACCTATAGAGAGTGGCGGACTATATTTCACGATTGCAAAAGTATTTTTCTGCTGAAAAATCTTTTCCACATGCCTCGCACCGCCGTG
>JBAXIZ010000153.1:0-1741 GCA_037138095.1 bacterium | reverse complement strand
AGTCGGGATCGAACAAATTTCTACCAAGAAATTATGTGTGATCCATGGATTCCCGCCTCCGCGGGAATGACAGATCCTGAAACCTACATATCCAACACCACTCCCTCATCCTGTTCTGGATGATATGCGTCCACCCCAATATTGTCTTTTATTTTTTGCACCAAGAAAAGCGAAGCTTTTGGCTCACCCATAACAACAAAAACTTTTTTGAGAGTATTTGCTGAATTTTCCACAAACTCCACCAAGTGATCAGAATCTTTATGCGAAGAATATCCCGTCACTACAATAATATTTGCTTTGACTTCAATTTCTTCATCTCCAATTTGTACAAATTTTGCCCCTTCTTCAATATGACGCCCTAAAGTTCCCACAGATTGATAGCCTATAAACAAAATTGAATTGTTTGCTCCAGAAAGATAATTCTTTTCATGCCGAATTATTCTTCCTCCATTCGACATTCCACTTCCTGCAATTATTATCTTTGGATTTGGCAAATGATCTAGCTTAAGTGAAGCGTCTCCATCTTGTACAATATTAAGTTCTGGAAAATTAAAAATGTCATCACCACCAGCAATTTGCTTTTTTGCTTCATCATTAAAATTTTCTGTCATTCTCTTATATATTTCTGTAACTTTTATTCCGAGTGGTGAATCCAAATATATAGGAGTATTTTTTATTTTTCTTTCAAGCAATAAATCATTTAGCTCATGAAGCAGTACTTGAGTTTTTTCAAGTGAAAAGGCAGGGATCAAAAGCACTCCCCCTTTTGCCACACTAGTATTGATTGCTTCGGCCAACATTTCTCTCCTCTCTTTTATATCCTCGTGATTTCTATCACCATACACACTTTCCATCACAAGATATGTAGCATTTTCTAACGGTTCTGTATCTCGTAAAAGTGGAGTAGGAGTATTACCCAAATCACCAGTAAATACAAGCTTTTTACCATTTCTTCTAAATTCAATCATTACAGCTCCGAGTATGTGCCCTGGGTCTTTAAAATATACTTGTACAGAATCCCCTATTGGAGTTACAGTGTGGTAAGGGATCATTTTCCATAAATCCAGAGTGAGTTTTACATCAGCTTCATTATAAAAAGGTAATACACCATCTTCCTTGGCTTGTTTGTTTAAAATAATTAAAGCATCAGCAAGCATTACTTCTGCCAAGGCTTTTGTTTCTGGAGTCGAATATATAACACCTCGAAATCCATCAGCTACAAGCTTAGGCACTCGGCCAATATGATCCATATGAGCATGAGTAACAAAAAGAATGTCTACATCGGCCGGATTATATACAAAAGGCTTTCTATTCTGTTCATTATCAAGTTTTGTACCTTGAACCAAACCGCAATCAACAACAATTTTTAATTTGCCAGTTTCAAGCAAAAAGTTTGCACCTGTTACAGTACCCACTCCTCCATAAAAATTTAATTTAATTCCTGCCATAATAAATATTACGAACAAAATACCAACCAGCGATTAATGCACCTATAATATCATCAAAGAGGTCTTTTACAGTATCTATCTTATCCACAGACAGAGAAGTCAGTCCGAAATAAAGCTCAAAAATTTCCCAAAAAAATCCAATAGTAAAACCAATAAAAACAGAAAGTATTAGAATTTTTTTTGAATTATTTAAAAATTTATTTTTCCAAGGTGAAAAATAAATAATCCAAAGACCGATAGAAGACACAAGCGCCCCACCCATAATATGCATTGGAATATCAACCCATTTATGA
>JBAXIZ010000152.1:0-1745 GCA_037138095.1 bacterium | reverse complement strand
GTCCTACGCTGGTAAGTGACAAGATTTCACAAACACAAGTCCGCGCCCCAAAAAGGTGTGGACTTTATCATTAGTTCAACAAGTAAGTGCAACACTTCGATATAATAGAAGTGTATGAATTACAAACATTTTAGCATTGAGGAACGTGAGAAAATACAAGAATTACTCTGGCAAAAGAGCTCCGTAAGAGCAATTGCTGTAGTCTTGGGCCGTAGTCCGTCTTCTGTATCAAGGGAGATTAAGAAGAACATTCCTCTTCAAAGAAGATACACACCTCGTCTTTCCCATGCACGGGCATTAGTGAAAAGAAAAAGTCGAGGAAGAAAACTCCGTCTTAAAAATCAATTCATACGCCGGTATGTATTTCAATATCTAAAGAAAGGATATTCTCCCGAACAAATTGCAGGAAGACTACATCTAGAATATCCAGATCAAACAATCTCACATGAAGCGATTTACCAATACATATACAATCAAGTATTTAGAGAAGGATGTGGAAATATGAAAGCTGGATATCATGACCTTCGTCCATATTTAAAGAGAAGACATAAACGTCGATCACAGAAAGGACATCGCACCGTGCAGCGTATTTGGAAGCCTAAAGGCCCATCAATTGATGTTAGACCGAAAGAAGTAGAAAAGAGAAAGGCCATCGGTCATTGGGAGGGAGACTCTGTTGTATCAAGGAAAAGTAAGGTTGGTTTAAATACATTAGTTGAAAGAAAAACGGGACTCGTCTTCATTACGAAAATTGAAGACAGTACCGCAAAAGAAACAAAAGATGCTGTTGTGAAAAGATTGTCTGTTCTTCCAAAAGAGTTTAGAAAAACAATTACTACAGACAATGGACATGAAAACAATTTGTTTGATTTAGCTCAACTTGAATTAGATATACTTTGGTTTTTCGCTCATCCTTACAGCTCTTGGGAGAGAGGTACTAACGAGAACACAAACGGACTCATTCGTTGGTACTTCCCAAAAGGCACAGACTTTGCGACAATATCAAATGAAATGATTAAAGCCGTTGAGGATGCTTTAAACAATCGTCCGAGGAAGAGGTTGGGATGGAAGACGCCATTAGAAGTTTTTAATGAAGGTGTTGCACTTCAAGGTTGAATGTACGCCTTTGATTCTTTACATGCTTATCATTATGTGGTAATTTATTTTTAGATGAGTGAACAACAAATACCAAAATAATGAAAATAATCATACCAAAGACTTATGTTGAAATTGATCTAGCCTATGGGCCAATTTTCTTTCTCGCTGGCCCTGTTAGAGGTGGCGATGATTGGCAGAAAAGAGCTGTAGAAGAAATATCTAAGCACTTAACCAACTTCTATGTTGCGATTCCGTATTATTACAATAATCTTCAAAATTTCCCCTTGATTGCAAAAGGGGAACATGGAGTTGAGGGTAAATTTGTAAGACAGCTTAATTGGGAGCGATACTACATCGATCTAGCCTCAAAACACGGATGTCAAATTATTTGGCTTCCAGAGGAGAGTAAAACAAATCCCCGCGATGAAGGCAATTATGCAAATGATACACTTGGGGAAATTGCTCGTGCAAGCGTCGAGCTTAAATACAATCCTCAGAATCGCGTAGTCGCCGGTGCGGAGAAGGGTTTTTATTCTCTAAGTCAGATTCAACGGAATTTTGCATTGGATCAGGGATCGACTGGTGATTTAAAATTTCCATTTTATGAGACTTTGGAGCTAACTATCTTGGCTGCAGTCAAAAAAGCT
>JBAXIZ010000151.1:0-1757 GCA_037138095.1 bacterium | reverse complement strand
GACTTGAATCGAGCAGACACATCTACTGGTGTGGATGCCACAAAGATTCAATAAATGTTTGTTATCAAAACAGCCCCGTCGCTCGCGAGCGACGGGGCTGTTTTATTTGAAAATAAAATCTATTTAGTATAATATACAAATATGACAAAAATAAATGTAAAAATAAACAAATTACCAAACAGTATAGTAGAAATAGAAGGAGAATTAGGGGCCGAAGCATTTGAGCTTTATTTTGATAAAGCTTTAAACAAAATAGGTGCCCAAGTAGAAGTGGATGGTTTTCGAAAAGGAAAAGTGCCACAAAATATTTTATTATCTAAAGTTCCAGAAATACGTATTTTAGAAGAAATGGCAGAAATGGCACTAGAAGAACATTATCCACAAATAATAGACAATGAAAAACTAGATGTCATCGCACGTCCAGAAATAGGAATCACAAAATTAGCTAGAAACAATCCTCTAGGATTTAAAATCAAAACTACATTAATGCCAGAATTAAAACTAGGAGATTATAAAGAAACTGCAAAATCTATACTTACAAAAGTTACTGATAAAGAAAAAAATGTAGAAGTGACAGAAAAAGAATTGGAAGACACCATCATGGATATTCGTAAATCACGTGCTCCAAAGAAGCATATTGCTGAAGTAGCTAAAGAGAAAGGTCATGTGCATGACGAGAATTGTAAGCATGAGACCTCACCCCAACCCTCCCCAAAGGGAAGGGAGGAAGAAAGTCCTCTTCCTTCGGAGGAGGAACAAGGTGGAGGAGAACTTCCAGAATTTAATGATGATTTTGTCAGATCTCTCGGACCATTTAAAGATGTAGAAGATTTTAATACAAAATTAAAAGAAAATATTAAATTAGAAAAAGAAAATAAGCTACGAGAAACAACTAGATTAAAAATCATAGAAAAAATAATTGATGAAACAAAAATAGATTTACCAGAAGTTTTAATCAATGTTGAACTTGATAAAATTCTATATCGTATGGAATCAGACATCACTCAAATGGGGCTCAAATTTGAAGACTATCTAAAACACTTAAATAAAACAGTGGAGGATTTAAGAAAAGAATTTCGTGCCGATGGTGAAAAGAAAGCAAAGCTTGGACTTATTTTAAATGAAATTTCTAAGATTGAAAAAATAACAGCAGACGCGGAACAAGTTGCAAAAGAAGTTGCTATGATACTGGAACATTACAAAGAAGCAGACCCTGAGAGAGCTCGTCTCCACGCAGAAAATGTTCTCACAAATGAAGCCGTATTTCAGTTTCTAGAAAATCAATAAAATTAGGTTCTAGTTTCTAGGTGTTAGGTGCTAGAAAAAAATACATAAAAATGATATCATAAACTTATTATAAATTTTAATTCACTAGTCACTAGAACCTAGATACTAGTCACTAATTTTATGCTTATACCAACAGTTATAGAAAAATCACAATTTGGAGAACGAGCTTATGATATTTATTCTCGCCTTTTGAAGGAAAGAATTATATTTTTAGCAGGGCCAATAGATGACCACACAGCCAACATTATCATTGCTCAACTTTTATTTTTGGAATCAGAAGATTCTAAAAAAGACATTAGTCTTTATGTAAATTCCCCTGGCGGGTCTGTCACCAGCACCATGGCAATAGTAGACACCATGAACCACATTCGCCCAGATGTTTCCACTTTTTGTGTCGGCCTTGCAGCCTCAGGTGCAGCTATTATTTTATCTTCTGGTAAAAAAGGAAAAAGATATATCCTCCCAAATGC
>JBAXIZ010000150.1:0-1762 GCA_037138095.1 bacterium | reverse complement strand
GCCCAGTAAATAGAGGCTTTTACTAATATGTTTCATTACCGAGAAACTTATGTTATATTGAACTTTGTAATTTATCGGTCTAATGGACAAAAAGAGGTTGCTGTTTTTGTCCATTAGACCGAAATTGCCAGCAAAGATTTTGGGATTCCTCACAACAAAACAGGAATAATTGTATCAACGACAATTTCAAGGGAGTAAACAACTGAATTATTTATTTTGCGGCAAAAATGCCAATGGATAAAGAAGCGTTGAAACTATTATTCCCCTCCGAACTAATAGAACATTTTGAACTAGTTTTGGTTCATGAACTGGGTCATGTTGAAGCCAAAGAAGATTTTATTGAAGTTGTATTTGAAGAAAAGAATATTCTGCCAGATGGATATTCTGTTGCTGATTATGAGTCAAAAGGATTTTACAGCAAACAGATACAAGACTTTCCGATTCGGGGAAAAGCCGTATTTTTACATGTTAGGCGTCGGGTATGGCGGCACAAGATAACCAAAGAAACGATAACCAAAGACTTTACGTTCATGGCAGAAGGGGCCAAGTTTACAGCTGAAATGGCTGCTTTTTTAAAAGAAATTGGTAGAGACGAAGCTTGATCCCATCAGCACGATAGCCCGTTATCATAAAGTGCAGCCGGAGAAACTAAGACGTAGTTATAAATGGAAACTCAGTGATTTTACACAATGGGAACAAAAGCCTCATTGTGAAGACTACCTGATTTATCCAGAGAATATTTCCGAACAGTTAGCCATCGACGAAGTAAGTTTATCCAAAGGCGAACTCTACACCTTTATTACCTCTAAGAAATACAAAACCAACCAACGTAAATTAGTAGCAGTAATCAATGGAACAGAAGCCAAAACAATGATAGAGGTGGTCAACAGGATAAGCGAATTGAAACGCAATACAGTGAAAGAAGTAAGTATGGATATGGCACGTAATATGGAGCTAACCATTAAAACCTGCTTTCCCAATGCGACACGGGTAACAGACCGATTCCACGTATCAAAATTAGTAATAGAGGCTCTTCAGCACATGCGTGTAAAGTACAGATGGCAAGCCATAGATGAGGAAAACCTAGCAATCAAAACAGCCAAAGGTAAAAATGAAAAATACATTCCAGCGGTATTGGAAAATGGAGATACACTTAAAGAATTATTAGCCAGATCACGCTATCTGCTTTACAAAACACCTAAGGACATGACTTTGAATCAGGCGAAAAGAGCCAACCTGCTTTTTAAACAATACCCTGTGTTGGAACAGGCTTACAAGCTAAGCTTAGAGTTCAGAGCCATCTATGAATGTCCTACAAAACCCATTGCTACAAACACAATGGACGAATGGCTGGAAAAAGTAAACAAATCGGAAATAAAAGAGTTTAGCACCGTAGCAAAATCAATAAACTACCATTGGGATAATATCCTTAACTTCTTTGACAACAGAAGCACTAACGCCAACGCTGAATCTTATAATGCAAAACTAAAACTGTTTAGAGCTAATTTAAGGGGCGTAAAAGATGTTAAGTTCTTCCTTTTTAGATTAGAGAAATTGTTTGCTTAAATGCTTCTTCCCTTTAAAATTTGTGTGACCCGAAAATCTGCCTTTTGTATCCAAGTGTCAGTACCTTGATCCCATTCCCAAAAATCACTCCACCAACTATTATTATTTCCCGTTGCTATGTATCCTTTATTTCCTATCGAAAAACCAATAGCACCCATCCTTTTTGTTCCTGGAAGATTTGCTTTTTGAGTCCAAA
>JBAXIZ010000149.1:0-1765 GCA_037138095.1 bacterium | reverse complement strand
GGTCGGGAGTATTTACTCGGTGTACACTGCCTGGTTTTAAAGTCCTGTATGTTTCAGCTAAGAAGATAATCTGACCTCTTTGATCTAAATGTTCAATAAAATCTTCGTGAAATATGACATCGACAGAATTGTCTGGTAGTGGTAAACCGACTTCGGTAATATTTATCGCATAGAAATCATCTTTCGTACCGCGTATTTCAGGCGGGTAGTATTTATCGGTATAATTATATAATTTGTCGACATAAGGAACAAAGGATAAATCAATATTTATCCAACCTTTTAATATTCTCGGTCCACATCCAAAATGAAGTTTAATTATCTTGTTTTTTTTGCAGAAATCTATTAGCCTGGCACCCTCTTTTCTAGTCTGGTAATTTCTTGTTAGTTTTTTAACTTTTTTTATTATTCTTCTTAGCATAATCATTTGGGATTAGCACATTTCGGTAATATATTTTAATACTGGAGAAACTTCAACTTTCACTCGGCTGTAATGGTTCATCGATTTTGGTTTATTTATTGGAGTAACTTCAAAGTGCAGATCTGTTTTATTATCTGCATAATAGTCTTGAAAAGGTCTTTGAATAGAAATCTGAAAACTATAAAATCCTGGTTTAAAAACAAAACTCGGTATTTCTATATTAGTTTTGTATCTTCCAATCTCAAAACCTGGTAAACTCTCGTCAATTTTTTTAACATTATCAGTTTCTGTCGAAGCTAAATAAAAGTTCTTGTCTTCAAAAAAGAAAGCGCAAAGAACAGCTCTATCAATCTTTTTGTAAACCTCATATTCAATTAGAATAGAGAAGTTTTCATCGTTTTGTATTTGAGTTGACGGTACTTTACCATTGTTAAGAATTGATATTTTGGTTATTTGTGCGTCTTTTTCTCTATTAGGTGTATATGTAACTTCTGAGCATGTATTAGCCTGCCGGGTATTTAAATAGGAGGCGGTAACCTTCTTTGTCTCTCCCCGCGTTTTTATTTTTCCGCTTTCAAGAAGGATACATTTATTACAAAGTTGCTCAATTGCTTTTATATCGTGACTTACAAAAATAATTGTTCGGCCGTCTTTCTTTGTAATCTCGTCCATTTTCCCCAGACATTTTTTTTGAAATTCAGCATCACCAACCGCTAAGACCTCGTCAATAATTAGAATATCCGGTTCCATGTGAGCGGCTACAGAAAAGGCCAAGCGGACATACATACCACTAGAATAATGTTTAACTGGAGTATCCAAAAATTTGCCTATACCGGAGAACTCAACTATTTTATCAAACTTTTCAGCAATTTCTTTTTTAGTCATACCCAGTATTGCACCATTGAGAAAAATATTTTCTCGGCCTGATAGTTCGGGGTGAAAACCAGTACCAACCTCGAGCAGAGAACCAACTCTACCATGCATTTTAATCTCACCAGTAGTTGGTGGCGTTATTTGTGACAGTATTTTGAGAAGGGTAGATTTTCCCGCCCCGTTTTTCCCAATAATGCCAATTATTTCTCCTTTGTTTACTGTAAAATTAATATCTCTTAAGGCCCAGAAATCTTCTTTTGTTTCTAGGCCGGCTATTTGTTTGGCTTTATTTTTTAAAAAGGAAAAAGGGGATTTGAGAGTATTTGCCAAAACATCTCGCAGGGCAACATAGCCACCCCTCTGATGGATAATATTATATTTTTTGCCAATATTTTTTACTTCTATAATAGGTTTTTCCATAATTTTAGATTATATCAGCAAAATACCTCTCGGTTTTTTTGAAAGTGTAAATAC
>JBAXIZ010000148.1:0-1769 GCA_037138095.1 bacterium | reverse complement strand
ACAAACACACTGGCAGAAAACCTTGCAGACATACAGGAACGCGACAGGTACGACGTTGTTCTCGCAAACCCTCCCTTCGGCGGAAAGGAGCGTGCAGAGGTTCAGCAAAACTTCCCTATCAAAACAGGCGAAACAGCATTCCTGTTCTTACAGCATTTCATAAAGATTCTCAAAGCTGGCGGAAAGGCTGGTGTTGTTATTAAAAATACTTTTCTTAGCAATACAGATAATGCATCCGTAAGTTTGCGGAAACTTCTTCTTGAAAGCTGCAACCTTCATACTGTTCTGGATTTACCCGGCGGAACGTTCACGGGTGCGGGAGTAAAAACAGTAGTGCTATTCTTTGAAAAAGGAGCACCAACAAATAATGTATGGTACTACCAACTAAATCTCGACAGAAACCTTGGTAAGACAAATGCACTTAGCGAAAAAGATTTAGACGATTTTGTTATGCTCCAAAAGAAAAAGGAAGAAAGTGACAACTCGTGGTCTTTAGATATTTCAACTGTTGACACAAATACATTTGACATATCAGCAAAGAATCCAAACAGGAAAGAAGAAGCCGCATTACGTCAACCGCAAGAAATATTAGAAGAAATGAAAGCACTTGATAAAGAAAGAGAAGATATATTGAAATCGATAATGAAGATGATATGATACAAGGCAATGCACTGAGCCTGCCAAACGGTTGGGAAATAAAGAAAATGGGTGAGGTTTATGATGTCCGAGATGGTACACACGATTCTCCAAAATACGTTAAGGAGGGCTACGCTTTAATTACATCTAAAAATTTAAAGAACGATAATCTAAATTATAATAATGTAAATTACATCACAGAACAAGACTATATTAATATCAATAAACGTACGAAAGTTGATGTTGGTGACATTTTGTTTGCTATGATAGGAACTATCGGTAATCCAATTGTGATAAAAGAGGAACCTGATTTTGCAATTAAAAATGTTGCATTATTTAAAGTTCCTTCTAATCAGGTCAGTTATTACTTGAAATATTATCTTGATTCTGGACAGGTAATTGAAAAGATGACGAAAGATGCAAAAGGGGCAACACAAAAATTTGTAGGTTTAGGGTATTTAAGGAATTTTGAAATCCCCCTTCCACCTATTCCCGAACAACAACGCATAGTAGCCATATTAGATAAAGCATTTGAAGCGATTGACAAAGCAAAAGCCAATGCTGAACAAAACCTTAATAATGCAAAAGAACTTTTTGAAAGTTATTTGCAAAGCGTGTTTTTTAATGGAAAATTGAAAATTGATAATGGAGAATGGGAAGAGATAACGTTAGGGGAAGTTTTAGAAAAGACCGAAACAGTTGACCCAACAAAAAAACCGAATGAAGAATTTATCTACTTAGATGTTTCAAGTGTAAATAAAGAAACAAAAGAAATTGAAAACGCCACTGTTTTACAAGGTAAAAATGCACCAAGCCGAGCAAGAAAATTGGTAAGAACAAACGATGTAATATTTGCGACAGTAAGACCAACACACAGCAGAGTTGCTTTAATTACAGAAAAATATGATAAACAAGTATGCAGTACAGGATATTTTGTTTTAAGAGCAAAAGAATTTCTTAGCAACAACTTAGTTTATTATTACCTTCTAACTTATAGTTTTAATAAACAAATGGAGAAACTTCAAAAAGGTGCAAGTTATCCTGCTGTAACTGATAGCGAAGTGAAAGGAATATATATTCCGTTTCCAAAATCATTAAAAGCCCAACAAATCATCGTCGCCAAACTCGATGCC
>JBAXIZ010000147.1:0-1781 GCA_037138095.1 bacterium | reverse complement strand
CTATAGAATTGAGGCACCAAACTTAATTTATTTTGTTTATCTGCTAATACTTTACTGATTGAAATTCTTTTCTCGAAATAACCTAAACATGAGATGACGAGCGTATCATTAGTAACTATACCTTTATAATTCAGCAAAAAAGCACCTTCGCCGTTACTTATTACCCCAAACCCTTTATCTTTAACATAGATATTTGCGAAAGCTATACCTTGTTTACTTGCCTCATCAATTATTTGCCCATTCAAGCGTATATTTTCCTGTCCATAAATAAATGAAGTAATTATAAACAATAAAAAAACGCAAAAATATATCCTTTTCATAACTTAAATCCTCTATTTATTCTATTATTTTTTTTATTAATAAACTCCCTGTTATAGGCACTTTTGATGGTGAGTTGGGTTACTATTTTTTCATTTTTCATTTTTAATTTTTCATTCAAACCTGTTGAGCAGTAAAATTAAACTTCATTTTTCTTTACAGAAATGAAACATAAGTAAGATCGAAGGTTGGAACATTACGTGGAGGAATATTCGATTTATTTCGCATCTTTTTCCCACGATTTTGATACATCACTTAGCTCCTTATCCATATCTTTAAATTCTTTTGAATCTTTTTCAACTATCTTTTTATCTTCATTAATCCATTGAATAAGGTGTCCATTCTCTAAATAATATTTTTCATTATAAACTATTTGCAAATTAGCGTCTGTCCAAATGTGTTCAGCAAAGATTAAATGCCCATTTGAAAAATAGTAATATGTGCTTTTCAACAGATTATTATCGTTGTACGAAAATGTACAATATTTGACTGTTTTTTTTAGGCGATAAATAATTCTAATAGTATTACTACTATCTCCCCAATTTTTTATTTCTTGTTTATAGTTGCCTATATTGTTTTTAATTCCCAAAACTGTTGAGTCAATAGAAGCAATTTGCTTGTCAATCTGAGAAAAAGCACTAACAGATTGAAACAGGAAGGTCAAAATAATGATAATTGTTTTCATGATGATTTTATTTGTGTTCGGTTTTTCTTTAAATTTCGCTAACGTTTGTGCTACACCATTGGTGTTATTTTTTCTATATCTATTATTATTTTACAAAGATAAACAAATATCCCCTTCCAAAAAATTAATTATAAAAAAAACAGGAACACATACTTTTATTTCTGCATCCCTGTTTTAAAAATATTTCTGTATTCTTTTTTATAACACCGTTAAAAAGATAGGTCCTTGCCAATCCACTCTTTTTTTGGTGTAGATTCCTTTATGAAAAAAGGCAAGTCTTGCTTTGGGCACGCCGATTGCTGTTGTTTTTGCGCCCGAGCTTTCCCAAGGGTCGGCTTTGTTGGCAAAGTTTTCCAAATCTGCTGACCAAGTGTAAAGATGTGCAACAGCTTCATCACCTTCGGCATCAAATTTAACTTCTCCCGAATTATCACCTCTGTTAGCTGTAAAAGTATGCGTTGTGCCACCGCCATGTCCTACAACTTCCATGTTAGCACTTTGAATCATGGCTATTTTTGCTTCGTCAGAAGCTGTAGTATTCAAAACAACCAATTCAACCATGCTTGTTAAAGCAGTCACATCTGTTTCCCAAACTACTCGGGCTGCAGCAATGTTGCTTGTTCTGTTGGGTGATTTTGGTTTTTCTAATGCTGTTAGAAGTTTGCCTGAGCTAACTCCAACCTTTGCTGCCTGAGCTTGAATGTCCACGCCGGGATAAAGTGGATTGTTTATCACTCCAGCGGCATAGCGATTGCCTATTATAACAGCATTCGCATTA
>JBAXIZ010000146.1:0-1788 GCA_037138095.1 bacterium | reverse complement strand
GCTTATACCTATATAATACAACTATTATTAATATATTTCCACCCCTACTTTCTCTCTCACATCCTTCATTTTCTTTTCAGCATTTGCAGAGGCTACTTTGGCGCCATTTTTGAGAATTTCAAAAACAGCACCCAAATCTTTGGCTAATTCTTCTCTCTTTTCTCTCATTGGTTTTATAAAAGCAGACAAATCTTTTATAAGTAATTCTTTTGCTTCTTTGTAGCCCATTCCACCTTTTTGATATTTTTCTCTCAAAGTTTTTTGTCCTTCTGCATCCAAAAGCAATTTGTGAATTGCAAATATAATTGACTCATCTGGATTTTTTGATTCAGCTACACCTTTTGAATCTGTTGGGATTTTCATCACTAGTTTTTTTATTTCTTCATCCGTAGCAAAAAGTGGAATTTCATTATCGTAGCTTTTGCTCATTTTTCTTCCGTCTATTCCAGGAACAGTTTCTACATTTGCAAGAATATATGGTTCTGGAATTTTAAATGTCTCACCAAAAATTCTATTGAACTTTTGCGCTGTATCTCGCGCATATTCAACATGTTGTTTTTGATCTTGTCCTACTGGGACGATATCTGCATCCTGCATCAAAATATCTGAAGCCATAAGCATTGGATAATCAAAAAGTCCTACATTTATTTCTTTATTTTTTGCTTCTGCATCTTTGAAAGCATGTGCCCGCATTAAATAAGGCATCGTTGTAAGACAATTAAAAATCCAAGTAAGCTCTGCTACTTGCGGAATATCGGATTGTTTAAAAAGTGTAATTTTCTTTGGATCAAGTCCTATCGCTAAATAATTTAATGCGACATCAATAATCCCTTGCTTAAGCTCCTCTTTATTTTGGACTGTTGTCATTGCATGATAATCAGCAATAAAAATATAGCTTTCATATTTATCTTGGAGGTCAACCATTTGTTTCATCGCTCCAAAATAATTTCCAATATGAACTCTACCTGTTGGTTTAACTCCTGAAAGTAATATTTTTCTTGCCCCGTGTGAATTTTCACTTGGTTTTAAGTTTGACATAAGGTTTGATTTTTATTAGATAAATAAATATTAAATGATAAAGGTTACTGCGACAAAATTCTTTACGGGGTTGTTCTCCATTAAGATGTTGTAATAATAACAAACTAATTAATTATTTGAAAGACAAAAGGGCGGCCGCTTCGCGGTCGCCATTTTGTATTTATTTTATAACCCTTCCCCTCTCAATTCCTCAAAATCTTTCTTTGCCTGCTTCGAAAGTCGGCTAGGTATTTTGATGTTTAATTTGACTAGTAAATCCCCTCTTTTGTCTCCACTTATAGGGATTCCTTTGCCCCTAATACGCAATATTTGGCCAAATTCAGCCCCTGCAGGAACCGACAGCTCTATATCACCATCCAGAGTTTTAAGGCTATATTTAGCCCCTAAAACAGCGTCCGTCAATTTTATATTCAATTCTGTAATAAGATTTTTTCCTTCTTTTTTAAACAAAGAATCTTTTCTTACACGAATTTTAATATACAAATCTCCAGAGCTTCCACCTTTCACAGATTCACCTGCACCTGTTAGTCTCACTGTTTCTCCGTCGTTTATATCAGCAGGAATACTTACAGAAAATGATTCTTCTTTTTTTGATATACCAAGACCTGAACAGCTTGAACATTTATGTTTTGGAATTTGTCCCGAGCCGTCACAAAATTCACAAACTTTTTCTGTAACGATTGGGCCAAAGAATGATCTTTTTGTTTCGCGGATTATTCCTTGTCCACCACACGAAGAACATGTTTGCAT
>JBAXIZ010000145.1:0-1817 GCA_037138095.1 bacterium | reverse complement strand
CAAAATCTTGTTCTCGCATTAAGAGCGCCAAAAGGTATTTTATACATTGTAGTTTTAGGTTCTGATGATAGGGAGGCTGATATGAAGAAATTGGCGGATTATGTGAAGGGGGGGTTTGAGTGGTAGATCGTTCGCTAATATTTTCCTCGACCGCTCCGCCCTCCTGCCAGGGCTCGCTTCGGTTTCGCCGAAAACTTTTTGAGTACAAAAAGACCATGCTTTTCGGCTGCAAATGCTCGAGGAAAACACAAGCTCACTCTGGTTTGGAATGCAGAATTCAAATACCAACAGCTAGAACTAAGGTGTTTCAAAGTCTTGGTATTTTGATATAATTCCCAGTATGGAAAAATACAATATACCAGAAAAACATTCTTTGGATTCTATGGAGGGGGCTGAAAAGTCTCAAAAAGCTGAACAAAAATCAAAGAATGAAGAAATTTTTCCTGAAATCATAGAAAAAGTTATTGAAAAGGTTCAAGATATTATGGTTCCCGGAATCGGATATCACTCCCTAACCACATTTAAAAATAAGCTTTCAGGAAGTAATCTTCATAAAAAATTTGATTTTAACTCTTCTCTAGGTATTAGATATTATCTTGATTATTTACCTAATGAATTGTTGGACATTTTTAGTTATGGTTTAGCCCCGAAAGGCTTTAAGGAAAATAAAGAAAAATATAAAGAATTTGCTAAGAGTCTGCGATCTGATAGAGAGCAGACTTATCCAAGCGTTTGGTTTAATATCACGGGGAGATCTATTTCTAAGGAAGACAATGAAAAGAAATATGACTCTAATCTGTTTGGTGGAATAGCAATTATTTTTGACGTGCCGTCAAAAGAATCTTTTGGAAAAGGATTGAGAACTTACCCAGATATTAAAATTGGTCAATATAGCATTAGTTGCAGTCCTCGTCTTATAGGATATCTTAGAGAAAAATACCCTGATATAGAACCAAATGACCCAAGGATTATCGATGAATTATATGAAAGAATGAAAAAACAAGGAGTAACTGATGTTAAAGAGTATGTCGATAAGTTTGAAAATTCAGATTATGTTTTACAGCAAACTTTTACTCCAGAAGGAAAAACACGAGTTTCAAATGTGGAGGGTTTTATGACACCGCTTAGAATTGCTCCTAGAAAATTTAAGGGTTTAGTTATTGATTTTAATAAACTTCCTAAAGAGATAGTTCTTCAAGAAGAAGAGATTCCGGATGTTGAATTATACGACCGATTTCATAATTTTTCTTACGATAAATTATCAGAAGAATTGAAAAAGGAAAAAATTATAAGTATGGTAGTTGGGGCCATGAAAGAGATTGGTAGATATTGGCCTATATATGATATTGATGGAAACTTACTCTGGCCACAAAAAATGACTCATGAAGAAATAGTTAAAATGAAGGAAGAGGAAAAATCTCAAGCATAAGACTGATTTTTCTACGGACTACCCGCTACTCCACTACCACAGGCTCCCTAACTAGCTCAACCCCAAACATCTCAAAAACCTTTTGTTTTATATAATTTTCAAATTCAAGTAATTCGGAAAGTGTTCCTTTTCCGTTTCCGATTATCACAAGGGCATGATTTTTGTGAATGCTGAAATTATTTTTCTCATATCCTTTTAATCCTGCTTTATCAATAAGCCAGCCGGCAAAAAGTTTTTTGTATTTCTGTTTGTCATTCTCATGAAGATGAGAATCCATTCTGTAAAATTCAGAACTTGGGTCACGAGTATTTTTCTGCTGAAAAATCTCTCGACCCCGACTCGCGCCGTCGCGCTCCGTCTTTGAATCGTATCCCATACGATTCAACCC
>JBAXIZ010000144.1:0-1818 GCA_037138095.1 bacterium | reverse complement strand
GTATAGCTCAACAGCTAGAGAAAAGGATTCCTTTCAAGAGAGCGATGAAACAAGCGATTGAAAAAGCAACCAAAGATGGCGCAATTGAGAGGCCTAACAAAGAAGGTGTCAAGGGCGTCAAAGTAATGATTTCAGGTCGGTTGAATGGAGCCGAGATTGCCAGGAAAGAGCATGCTATAAAAGGTAAGATACCTTTGGCTACCCTAGACGCAGATATTGATTATGGCTATTCAAGGGCAAAGACAACTTATGGCATAATTGGTGTCAAAGTATGGATATATAACGGCATGATCGATAAGACAAAGCAAGAAAACAAAGAGGCTACTGATGTTAATGCCTAGGAAAACAAAATATCGAAAAAGCCAGAAGAACCCTCAAACCGGCAAAGCGACAAGGGGCCAAAATGTAGATTTTGGAAAAGTTGGACTGAAGGCATTAGAGCCAGCCTGGATTACATCTAGGCAGATAGAGGCGGCTAGAAGAGCCATGACTAGACACATCAAACGTGGTGGCAAAATCTGGATTAGAATATTTCCTGATAAGCCCGTTACAAAGAAGCCAAATGAGACCAGAATGGGTTCTGGTAAGGGCAGTCCGGATCATTTTATAGCCGTAGTAAAGCCAGGCAGAGTCTTGTTCGAAATGGATGGCGTTTCAGTTGCTGTGGCAAAAGAAGCGTTGAGATTGGCAAGCCATAAGTTACCAGTCAAAACCAGAATAGTTATGAAGGATTTTGGGAGTGAAAAAGATGAAAATTAAAGATATAACTAGCAAAGACGATAAAGCATTGAGTAAGCTTTTAGTGGAAACACAGGCCAAGATAATGAAGGATCGGTTTAAAATCGCTAGTCGTGAAATGACAGTTGTTAGTGAAATCGCCAAATCAAGAAAGCTGGTTGCGCAAATAAAAACCATTATGCATGAAAGAGAAATTGTTGCAAAAGAAGAAAAACAGGCCAAGAATAACACAGGAGAAAAGAAATGAAACGTATTTTACGGGGCAAAGTAGTCTCCGATAAAGCTGATAAAACAATTACAGTTTTGGTGGAAAGAACCAAGAGACACCCTTTGTATCGGAAAAACTATCGTGTTTCGACAAAATTTTTAGTTCATGATGAGAATAACGAATTTAAAAGCGGCGACGTAGTTGAAATTACAGAATCAAGACCCCTATCTGCAAAGAAAAGATGGACAGTAGTAAAAAAAATCACAACAAAGGAGTTGACCTAAATGATACAGGGACAAACAAGACTAAAAGTAGCTGATAACACAGGGGCAAAGGAGCTTATGTGTATCAAGGTTCTAGGCGGAAGCCGACGACGTTATGCTTCGCTTGGTGATATTATTACTTGTTCTGTCAAAAGTGCTATGCCTGGAGGCAACGCCAAGAAGAAAGAAGTTGTCCGCGCTGTGGTAGTTAGAATAAGCAAGGACTACATCCGCAAAGATGGTTCTGTAATACGTTTTGATGACAACGCCGCGGTTTTGATTGATAAACAAGGGCAGCCAAGAGGAACCCGCATCTTTGGTCCGGTTGCTAGAGAATTACGTGAAAAAGGCTATATGAAGATTGTCTCATTAGCACCTGAGGCATTATAAATGAAGATGAAGCTGAAAAAAAACGACAAAGTAATTATTCTGCTTGGCAAAGATAAAAATAAGACGGGTGAAATTAGCCGTGTCTTGCCAGAATCCGGGAAAGTGGTAGTCAATGGTTTAAACATTGTGAAAAAAGCAACGAAACCAAGTAAAAAAAACCCCGGTGGTGGCATTATCGAAATTGCTAAACCGATCGACGTTTCTAATGTTGCATTTATT
>JBAXIZ010000143.1:0-1820 GCA_037138095.1 bacterium | reverse complement strand
CAAAAATACTTACTCACATTTTACTATCACTATTTTATCAGAAAAAATACTTTGTTGCTAGGATTCAATTATATTTTTATTTCAAAACAGATTCATTTGTACTATCTTCACTTAAGTATTTTTCCTCCCGTCTGTCATCCTTGCGAATGCGAGGATCCATTAAATTAATTCATGGATTCCCGAACAGGTCGGGAATGACAAGGGAAAGAAATTACAGCCCTAGTCCAGAATCAAAAGTACTTGTTGCTGTGGTCGTTGATGTGGTTGTTGACATTGGTGCCCCCGTATCAGTTACTCCTGTGTAATTATAATCATAATTGTTTCCAAAATTATTTTTCTTTGAACCACTTCCCCCACTATTCATACCTCCACTTAATCCACTCATTATTTGTATAACAATTTGATTTACTAAAGCACTCACTATTTGATTGAAGTTTGTTGCGATTTCTAGTCGATGGGTTTTGGAACCCATTGCTCTGTCTAGGCTAGCTTGTACCTCTGCACCGGGGGTGGTGTGTTCCCATACATCACACTTTGCCTTTCCTGTATTTGGGTCTTTAATGGTGGTACTATATGTTTTACATTTTTTAAGATCAAGAAAACCTTTTCCAAGATCTACTTCCATTTTATTTTTATTTACATCATATTCAAGTGCTTTTGCCATTTTTTCACGCGCAATAAAGTATGAGCCCATGGCGTTGTTTTGGTCTTGTTGTGTTAGCTGAAACCAATTGCCCATATAATTTCCATTTTGTCCAAAGCGAGCAAAATTTTGTTTGATACTTGTAAGAGTACAAAGTTGTTGGCCATTTCCATTATATTGATTGAGCAAAGCAAGTCGTATTTTTAAGTCAAAAGGTTTACAAACAATATTTCCTATCGGACCGAGCCCTTGGAAAAACCCTCCAACAGCTTGGTCGGCTATTTGCTTGAAGAATTGTCCCGGATTACTAAGAAAGCCGGGGCCACTTGTGCCATCTGGATTTTTGAATCCCCTATTTATCCACTGAACAATGCTATCACTCATAGCATTAATAAGTCCATTTCCAATACAAAAAGCCAAACCATTTAATGTTTCGTCACGAAAGTTTGCTTTTTTTGTTTGAAAATCATTGGTTGGTACGTTGAAAAGGGTAGCTGCTATTTCCGCTGGGTCTTTAGGAACTATACTCGCCAATCCACCTGAGACAGCACCCGCAACCCAACTTCCAACAAAAGAACCGATACATGCACCAATAGCAGCACCACCAGGGCCTTGATTCCCCGGTGTAGAACTTGCATATCCTGTATAAAGTTTTTTTAATTCAGCTTGGTAGGCGGCAGAGTCTGATGCTCCGGAGGACCCAGAACCAGAAGAGCCAGAGCCAGAAGATCCGGTGTAGTCGCCCCCCGATGATCCTATATTTCCATTATCTCCAAGCATAATGTTTGGGTTAGAAACATTTGTATTGTTTAAGTTTGTTGTCCCATAAAGTTCTGCACTAGTTGGGTAGTATCCCGGTTGTTGCGGGTTTGGTCCTGAAAAATCATAACTTTGTATTGGCTGAGTGGGTCCCGTTTGATAGAATGGGCCACTTTGATAATTTTGAAAATAGTTTGAGTTGCCTGTGTTTGTTGGGGTTTGTTGCTGTGCTGTTGCGTCCCAGATAGCGTTACCACTTTGGGCCTCAGCTTTCCCCACTAAAATTATCGAAAAGAAAAATACTGATATAAAAAGTGAAGCGAGGAGAATTTTTGTTTTTTTCATATTTTTAATTTTAAAAATTATTCAGTACCACCCACCCAAGCCTTGCCCGGTTCTGCAATATTAAATATTATAC
>JBAXIZ010000142.1:0-1821 GCA_037138095.1 bacterium | reverse complement strand
AAATAAGCTTAAAAATATGACGTTTCATTTCATGATATTTATCGGATTGTCTATATATAAACTAAAGTAAACTAGTGGACCATGTTGTTACCAAGTAGAAATGTCTCTGTTTTTCCCTAAGTTAAAATGTCTCTATTTTTAAGCTAGTTTGTACTAAGATGATCCCTGTTTTCGAAGGTTTAACAACAAGGGGGGGCGTCTTGGAGCAATCAGGAAGGATTTCTATGTCAGGCAAAGAATTATTAAAATATCGAGTAATTCTTGATTTAAGACTCTCGCAGATTTCTCGAAATGAGGCAGCTCAAAAATTACACATTTCAATTAGGCAAATTGATCGCTTAAATTCTAAAATTCAGGAATCTGGTGAAAAGGGAATTGTTCATGGACTTGTCGGTAGAAAAAGTAACAATAGAACTTCAGAAGAAACTATTTCTAAAGTTCTATCTTTGTGGGAAGAAAAATATGGACCTTGTCATTTTAACTTTTCTCACTTCACTCAAATGATTAATGATACAGAAAATGTCAAAATCTCCTACGAAACAGTCAGAAATATTTTGAATAAAAATAACATTACAAGCATAAAACACAAAAAGCAACCTAAGCATCGCTCATGGAGAGAGCGAAGGCCTCGCGAAGGCGAACTCGTTCAGCTTGATACTTCTCCTCACGATTGGCTAGATACAAAAACAAAATTTCACTTGGTTTTAGCTATAGACGATGCAACTAGCAAAATATTATTTGCTCAAATTTTTGAACATGATGGCACCCTCGCCAACATGGAAGCCATCAAATTTATCTGCAAAACCTATGGCCTGCCAGCTGCCTTTTATACAGATAGAGCCGCCTGGTTTGTTTATACAGAGCAGGGAACAAAATTAATACAAACCCACAAGGCCGCCAATGAAGATAAGCACCCCAGTACTCAAATACTGCGAGCGCTCAATCGATTGGGCATTGAACATATACCTGCACACTCTGCGCAAGCGAAGGGCCGCGTAGAGAGAAATAATGGTACGCTCCAAGATCGCCTCATTGCTGAACTAAAATTGAACAAAATTAAAACCCTTCAGGACGCCAACAACTACCTTTTTGACACTTATACTCCAAATCACAATAAAAGATTTTCAGTTGCTGCCGCAGATGCAAATACAGCTTGGGTAACTATGGGAAATAAAGAAATCTTAAATGAAATTCTCTGCTTTGAATTTAAAAATACTGTGCAAAACGACAATACTGTTTCAAATACAAAATATTACAAACTTCAGCTTCTTCCTTCTCTAAACAGGACAAGTTGGGCAAAAGCCAAAGTATGGGTACGGATCCTAACTAATGGCACTATAAAAGTGAGACACAAAGAAAGCTTAGAGGAAATCCCCTATAAAATTATTAAAATTTCTCCAATTGTAGAGAAAAAATATGAGCACGACAGAAGCTTGCTTCCAGACCAATCCTTTTTCGAAAAAGAAAAAAACAAAAAAGCTTCATGAAGCTAAAATAAAAACAGCGTTTGATGTACATCAAAAAAATATACGTTGAACGAAAAAATGACCCCCCAAAAGCCTCTCTGGTAAGCGCAAAATATTAAAAGACATGGAAGTCTAGGCTCTTATAATCTGGACTAAAATAAATTTAACCGTTGCATAAAGTCAAAATTACAAAATAACTCTACCTTAACAAAATAAACCTTATGAAAACAAAATCTTTGCCGACAAGAATAGAGACACTTCTACTTTGGAAATTAGAGACATTTTAACTTTTGACTGACAAAAGACAAAAACAGGGGAGGGATATTCTAATTTATTGGATTTTACCCAATTAATA
>JBAXIZ010000141.1:0-1842 GCA_037138095.1 bacterium | reverse complement strand
GAATAAGGCCGAATGGTTTAATTTCATGAGCTTGCCTATTATGAAGCTTAGTTCTTGTGAGGAAATTGACAGGTATAAAGGATATCTAAAAATGGATCTCTTATATCATTACAAGCCATCAAAAAGGCTAATAGAAAAAATAAAAAACTATCAGCAAGAAAATAAATAATTTCTGTAGATATTAAATGTAAGTGAGAGTCTGGTTTCCAGCTCTCATTTTTTTTATTTAAAATTTTTTATTAAAAAAATCTCTGCCAAAAATACAGGCAGAGAACGTGAGATGAAATGAATAATTCTTTTAAAATAATTTGGGAAATACAGCATTTACGTCAGCTTTATAACAGACATAGGCCTTGCCGAATTTTCTTTGTAAATAATCTTCTTCGACATGAAGAAGTTTTTTTAAAATTAAATAGGCAACGAATGGTATCGTAATCGCCAAGGTAGATCCAGAATAGATCACAATACCTGGGATTATAAAGATAATCCAAGCAGCGTATATGGGATGCCTAACGATTGAATAAAGACCTCTTGTGCGAAGTCTTCCTTCGTTGAAGTATTTATCGATGGTAACTGCAGGATAAATGAAAAGCAGAAAACCAACAACTATTAACGCTATTCCAATAGTTTTAAACCCAGCAAATTCCCATGTAGGAAGAAACTGTGTGTGTACCAAATAAACTATTGCAGAATAGACTAATGTCCAGATAGCGAACTCTGGACCGATTCCCCAACGTGTCATTTTTTTTATTTTTTTTTTCATATAAATTTGTTTATGTATATTCTTTATAATTATTAGATTAAAGAAGTCAAGAATAAGTATTGACTTATAATTATAAATCTTTATAAGATTGTTGTTAAATATAAAAAAATATGAGAAAATTAAAATTTATTGATGCCAAAGTTTTGGTACAACTTAAAGAAGCATTTCAAAGCACTTTTGTTGAAAAGGCAATTGCCATCATGAAAACTGGAGTGTTTGTAGATGTGGACATGGAAGCGATGCCTGGAGAAGAAGTCGTAGATGAAATGAATGCCTTTGAAAAGGCTCTCTGGACCTACATGAAAAGTTTGGTGGAAAAAGATCCACTTAAGGAACTTCGTGAAAGTCCCAAAAATATTGACGGCTGCGTGGTGGATGTACACTGTTTGATGCTTGTTGACCACGAAAATGAATGCCACTTCCAGAAAGAACTGGAAGCTATAAGTGAAGATTTTGAAAAAAACAAATACACAATCCTCAGGGATCGTGAACTTCACAAGCGTACTTACAGTTTTATGATCGGACTCATTGAAGACCGGTTGAACCTGGAAATCAAAAAAGTTGCTGTCCGTAAAGGATGGAAAATCGTTATGATGAAATAAATTCTCACAAAAAAGCAAGGATTGCTGCCATATTGGTGGCAATCTTTTTTTAAAAAATTCATACTTACAATATTATACTTTATATTTGTGGTAAGTATATATTATTCAATCAAAAATAGAAAGTATTTTTGAAGGATAATATAAAAACTCCCCGCCAAAAAAGCAAAGGGAGTCTGTAAAACTTTTGTGATGTTTAGTTTACTTGCTGACTTCAGCAACAAACTTTTTTACCAGGACAGCAAAGAACATTCTGCCGATCCTAGTTTCAAAGAATTCGCTGAGTCGAAGAACCTGTTTGGTTTTTGCCAATGAAGCAACCGAGCTTTCAATCAGAAGTGATCTGTCACGACCGAAAGTTTCGTCGATAATTTCGTTTGCATCTTCGATGAACTCCTGAAATTCTTCACCGATTTCGGTCTTTGGAGCTGACTTTTCGAGGTATTCACTTTCGATGCTAATAGAAAGTCCCCTTTCTTC
>JBAXIZ010000140.1:0-1846 GCA_037138095.1 bacterium | reverse complement strand
GAGTTATATGAAATGGATCATCCTAATATGGAACTAAATTTTAAGGATCGGAAGGTTCGAAATGAAATATTAAATTATTGGATAGATACCGAGTTTTCTAAATTTTTTAGACTTTTGGTAGATAAAAAATTATCTGTTAATGAAGAAAAACAAGCACCTGAAAATCCAATGGAAATTACTTTAGAGGAATTGAAGAGGTTTAGGGATAGCCGTTAGGCTCTAGGCGCTAGGCTTTAGCTAAGAGTGATTTCCTTTGGGAAATCACTCTGTATTTCATATTCTGCATTAGCTAGCGCCTAGAGCCTAATTGCTAGAGCCTTGTGAAAAACCCTATTTCCAAGTAAAATAGCCTACATATGAAGCAATCAATACTTTTTACAAAAACCCGAAAAGAAGCCCCAAAAGACGAGGTTTCTAAAAATGCTCAGCTTTTAATTCGAGCAGGGTTTATTCACAAAGAAATGGCTGGAGTCTATTCATTTTTACCACTCGGTTTAAAAGTGATTAAAAAAATCGAAGACATTATTCGTGAAGAGATGAATATTTTGGGAGGTGTTGAAATGAAAACTTCTATTTTTCAGAACAAGGAAGTTTGGGAAAAATCAAAAAGATGGGATGATGAAGTAGTGGATGCATGGTTTAAGACTAAATTAAAAAATGGTGGTGAAATCGGATTATCTTTTACAAATGAGGAGGCCTATGCAAATATCTTAAAGCAGTATATAAATTCATATAAAGACCTGCCCGTGTACGCTTACGATTTTAAAGATATTTTTAGAAATGAAGCGAGAAGCAAATCTGGCATTTTAAGAGGTAGAGAATTTTTTTGGAAAGCTATGTATTCATTTTCTAAAAATGAAGCTGAACATAATGAATTTTATGAAAAGGCCAAAGTAGCATATATTAATATTTTTAAGCGTGCTGGTATAGGAGATTTAACCCACTTAACCTTTGCATCTGGAGGAACATTTTCAAAATATTCACATGAATTTCAAACTATCACAGAAGCGGGTGAGGATTTGATTTATGTTGATGAAGAAAAAAATATTGCCATCAACAAAGAGGTGATATTGCCGGAAGTTTTTGAAGAGTTGGGTGTTGATCAAAATAAATTGATAGAAAAGAAAGCTATTGAAGTTGGTAATATTTTTTCACTAGGAACAAAATTTTCTGAACCTTTTGATTTGAAGTATAAAGATGAAAGTGGAAATGAACAGTATGTAATAATGGGTTCATATGGTATTGGCCTCGGAAGACTAATGGGAACTATTGTGGAAGTTCTTTCGGATGAAGAGGGCATTGTTTGGCCAGAAAGTGTTGCACCATTTAAAGTACATTTAATTTCTTTAGGTACAGATGAAAAAACAAAAGATGAAGCAGAAAATTTGTATAAAAAATTAATTGAGAAAAATGTGGAGGTGCTTTGGGATGATCGCGACCTTAGGCCTGGTGAAAAATTCTCTGATTCAGATTTAATTGGAATTCCATATCGTGTGGTAGTATCAGCAAAGACAATTGAAGCAAATGTGTATGAATTAAAAGAGCGCAATCTAAAAGATGTGACAATGATGACAGAAGACGAGTTGTTTGCTAAAGTTGCTTAAAATGAAGAATTATATAGAAAAGATAAAACAAATGATGTCTCATGACATCGGGATTGATCTCGGCACTGCAAATACGCTTGTGTATGTTCGTGGTAAGGGGGTTGTTATAAATGAGCCCTCTGTGGTAGCTGTGAACCAAAAGACAGGTCAAGTGGTGGCTGTGGGTATGGAGGCTAAACAAATGCTTGGTCGCACACCTCCTCATATTATTGCCATTCGACCTCTTGTTGATGGGGTAATTT
>JBAXIZ010000139.1:0-1865 GCA_037138095.1 bacterium | reverse complement strand
AAAATAAGATATAATAAACCCATGGAATCTCCAATTTTAAAAATGGCTCGCCCGTCAGAGCTTGACAAACCAGAAAAAATCGAAAAATATAAGGATAGCTTCAACAGATTAGCCGAATCTATAAAATCCGACATTAATTTATTTCGATCTACAGTAGATACGGGTGGATTTGATAATGTTGGAGGGGAAGAAGCGAAATTGGAGGCAGAGAAAAAGATTTTGAGAAATTTAGAGAAGATTGAGAAAATGAAAAAAAATCTAGACAGCGGAAATATACCAGAAAGAGACCCAGAAAAAGAAATTGATACAACAGCCACTCCTAAAATCCCTAGCTGGCTAAAATCTATTGAGGAAAATGATACGTCCCTCGGAATAATCGAATGGGACAAGGAAGCATACAAAGAGTCACTTTTTCTCTCCCCGGAGCAAATTGCTAAAAAATCAATCAAAGGTGAAGATCTTCTTACTCTAATAAGAAAAGAAAAAATCCCTGTATTAAATTCAAGTGTGTTAGACTATCTCCTAGAACACAAGGACGAAATTCCTGAAGATTGGAAAAAGAAAAGAGTTTATTTCTGGGGCACCATTTTCCGCAGCTCCGGTGGCGGCCGCGATGTCCGCTGCCTGTACTGGGGTGGTTCCGATTGGGATGGCGATGGCGGTTGGCTTGACGATGAGGGGGGATGACGACGGGCCGGCTGTTCGTCTCGCATAGTATCAGTTTTAGAACTTTAGTTTCTTAGATTTTGGTTTTAGTTTTGCATTT
The DNA here is from genome assembly GCA_037138095.1 of bacterium. Taxonomy (GTDB): domain Bacteria; phylum Patescibacteriota; class Minisyncoccia; order Phycocordibacterales; family CAIZIN01; genus CAIZIN01. Next base: position 1,099 of record JBAXIZ010000139.1, on the reverse strand, counting down.
TGTATAATATGCAAGGTAGTAAGAAAATATTCGTAAGGCTAAGGTTTTACGATTCTGAATCCAGTATCCATACATTGAGAATACTCTCGGCTAAGGTTTAGAGTGGGGTAATGTATGTGTTTGTTAAAAAAAAGATACTTGGCGCGTAATACTCTGTGATTTTAGATCACAAATAATATTCAAACCTAAAAATACACATGGGTGTATTCTAAGGTTGGTGAAATGGATGGTATTATGCGAATTTTTCCGCAACTCCGATGGCAACCGCAATGTCCGCTACCTGTACTGGGATGGTTCCGATTGGGATGACAATGGCAATTGGCTTGACAATGAGTGGGATGACAACAAGCCGGCTGTTCGTCTCGCAAATCTCTTTTTCTCCACCACGATTATTTCGTGGTGGAGTTTTCTTTTAGTATTTTTGCTTTCCAACCACCAAGCATCCTGCCAACATTTGAAAACTCTTCACATAATGTTAAATATTTTTTACTATCAATGGCTTTTAATTCCCATATGATTCTTAAAAATAAAGAGATTGTATCAGATAAACGTATACTTTTTTCAATATAATGTATTCGGTAATCATCGCTTGAGTTTGACGCGCCAAATATACTATCTATTATATTTGTAAAAAGTGTATCAAGCTTAATTCCGATAGAATATCTCTCGTTTTTACTAATGTGAGGCAAATAACTATGCCAAAGTTTGTAAGAAGAAATTGTATGTTCGATAACTGGTAATGAATTGTATTTTGCTATATGATTATCTTTATGTTTTGTATTCATTCGTATGATGATATCATCTCCATGGAGAATTTGTTAGTCGCATGGAAAGACTTTAAAAGAGGAAAAAATAAAAGAAAGGATGTTTTAGAATTTCAAAACAATTTATTTCAAAATATACAATCTCTCCATATCGATTTGAAGCGTAGGGTGTATAAACACGGGGGATATGTAGCTTTTGATATTACAGACCCGAAGCCTAGAGATATACATAAAGCATCGGTACGGGATAGACTATTGCACCATGCGATATATAGAATTTTGTATCCGTATTTTGATAAAAGATTTATACACGATTCATATTCTTGTCGTTTGGG
>JBAXIZ010000138.1:0-1867 GCA_037138095.1 bacterium | reverse complement strand
CAGCACATCAACTGTCGGCTTCTCGCCGGATCGATAGAGCTTTATCGCATCGTCCAGATTCATGGAACGAGCGCATATCATAGTGAATCAATATCGCAGAGAAAACGAAAACCGTCGCTATATAGCGCGCCTATACGCATCATTTCAGGGAGCGCTTGGCTCCTTTCGAGCCAAGGGAGGGGCGGACCCATCTCTCCCAGTAAATGAGCGCTCATGACGAAGGACTTTTTCGGCGTGTTTGACAGGTACCCCTCTGAACGGATAACGTGTCTCAGGCTCGGACCGCTAAAACAACCCCTAAACGGATCTTGTCTAACTCGAAAGCCTGTGGTAAATGTCTCTTGGCCATCAGCGTTCCTCAATTATTTTTTCAAAACCGTCTATGACAGGAACGTCGATGGCCTTCAAGTTATTAATCTGTATTTTCAAATTATTGATCTAATGAAGGCGAAACTATAGTTCTACTGGAGAGGTCCGAAAGGGGAGTGTCTTCAATTGTTAAACATAAAAAGAAAACTACAACACACCTTAAATTTTGTGGGTTTTGGTGGAATGTTACTTTTAATCGCTTATTCAAGTGTGTTGTTTTTATTAATTGACTGTTCATCCGGCTGGGTTCAACCAGAAGTTTACAGATGGAAATCCTATATTGTTAACAATATACCATTCGATCTACCTAGCATTATGGCGGAAGGGTTTAATTGGAGGGTTTTCGAAATTGCCGAGCGTTTAACACGCCCCCTATCTTCATCCTTTGAAATTGCTGATACTTATTTTAGAGGGTTAGTTTGGAATTACTTCCCTCCCATGCCAAGCTTATCGTTGACTTTTATTTTTTCTTTAATATTGGGCCCCATTTTCTTTTACAAGTTCTGTTTAAATTTGGGAATTCGTAAAAATATAGCAAAAACAGCTCTTGCATATATGTTGGTACACCAGGGGTATTTATCATTGATATTTATGTATTTTAGGCCAGCCAAAGCAATGATAAATTTTCTTCTTATTTTTATCCTGTACCTGTGTTCAAGAATAAATATTCATATAATGAAAAATGAAAGTATCCCTAAACTAAAAATTGGGGCAATATATTCATTAATATTCACTGCATTTTTTTTTGATGAAACCGCGCTCATTATTATCGTTGCGATTCTTATTTTGTTTCCAAAACTAGTCTTCGGTTGCTATAAGAGATTTTTATTAGGTGCAGCTACTCTATGCGCTGCTGGTCTTTCTTATTTATATCTGTTGCCAACGATTGCTGGTTTTTTGGGGTTTGGATCACCTAATCTTCTGAAGTATGAGGTTCTCTCGCAGCAATCAAACCCGATTTGGGCATTGAAAGGGGTTAAAAATTTGTTATTCATGAATATTTTAACAAACACTCGTTTAGCTTTAATCGAAAGTTTTCAGCTTTTTAACCCCTTTCAATATCAGTCACTTGCTCAAATATTGCTGTCAATTTTTTTGTTTACGTCAGTTATTATATTGATTGTTTTCTTTTGTTTCGCATTGTTTAGAAAGAAATATTATTTCTTCTATAAACCACTTATTTATCAAACAATGTTTTGTCTTTTTTTCGCTTTGGCAATAAATAATTTTTTATTAAATATTAGTTCTTCTTATGAAGGAAGAGTTTGGGGATTGTATTGGTATGGTACATATATATCAATATTCTTTTCATTTTTTATCGCTGGTGCGTTAGAAGAGATTGCGAAACAATCTGCCCAAATAAGCAAGCTGAGTTTATTTGGGTACGTATTGCAGATCAATATTTTAAAAGCTGCTTCCTGGAGTTTTGTTTCTTTGTGCATTATTTTGAGTATTTTAAATTTTAAATATATAAACTGTGCTACACACACATTACACT
>JBAXIZ010000137.1:0-1880 GCA_037138095.1 bacterium | reverse complement strand
TACCTGCTGCCAGGTCGGTGAGCGGGTCCCCGTGGCTGTCAGTATAACTGGTATCCATAGCAGTCAGCTTAAGGAAAAAGCCAGTATTTTTTAATCATAATTGGCCCATTTTGTATCATAAAGTAAGAAGTAATTAAATTCCTCTCGTGAATTAGCGTTCAGGAAAAATTTCCAACGCGCAAATGACGAAAATTTTACTAAAAACGTGTCCAACAACAAAAAAAATCGAACACTCATCAACAGAATAAAAATTCGCCCATATTGGGCTTATTATTAACTATTCTCAATATAGCTCACGCTATTCACGAGACTTCAATTTTTATGTCAGTTAATCTATAATTTAAAAGGCAATATTGCGAAGTGACAATTGCCGATAATTTGCATGCCTGCTTTTTGCCAGGTGCCGCAATGATGCTTCCAACTTATCCCAACGCTCACTAACATCTTCTTTTCCAAAAATATTCTGGTGCAAAATACTCAAAAATTCGTGAGCTTTTTCAGCAAATACTTTTGACCAAAGTAGCGGACTATATTTTTTTCGATCCTTTTCGTCTACTCCACGGACACAGAATTTGTACAAATTTCTGCTTATTACAAGCCGAATTAGCATCGAATAAATGTGTGCATATGCCAAATTTCGTTCAGCTAAATGTAGGTTGCCAAGGTCATAATCCCCTTTTAATTCTTTAAATAACAGTTCAATTATCCATCGGTACCGATAAAGTTGATAAATTTCTTCAGATGGATATACTTTTTTTGGAAGGTTCGTCACATAGGTATGCCATATAGACGCCTCTTCATCCCAAAAACAAACAACTCTAAAATTCATATAGATTGTTTTTATCTTACCTCCATCAGGACTGAACCTGGTTTTAAAGGTGCATAAAATATCAATCTCCCCTTTTTTGGGACATTTTTCGAGAAACTCGTTTAAGGGTATTCCTTTTTGGAAGTATTTTTTTACTTGAGACGATGCAGATAAAATTTTGTTCACCTTTGGGGTGGCATTTTTTTTCAACCGGCTAACGAAAAATCCTCCATAATGTTTGATTTTTCCAAAAGTGGAATTTGCATAGTACCCCAAATCAAATAGCAACAGGTAATCTTTGACGTTTGGGTCTATTTTCAGCATTTTTGAATCATGTACCCGTTCACCTGAAATTTCAATTGATTTTAGGGAATGCGAAATAGCACTATAAACAGCATGAATTTTTAATCCAGCTGCTGCACCCTTTGATCTTATAGCTGGAAACTCAGTGCTAAGTTTTTGACTCATCCGAATGATAGTGCTATCCTGAATCAAAATATCTTTCAAATTCTGAATCGGTCCCTTCAGCTTAGCAGAGCGATCCAAACCCGCGGAGTCAATATAATAGTCTAACATTTCGCGGAGGAATGTAACCATATCCTCGTTAAAACGGTTAAAAAAACTTTGAATTTTAATTTTATCTTTTGAATCTGAAGTATCGTCAAAATCAATGTAACGCCGATAAATTTCTTCTATGGATGGTTTTGAATGACTGCTGATACCGAAAACAAGGATGTATAACAAATATACAGGATTAAGTTTTCTCAGCCGCTTAACGTAACCAGTGCTGCGTGCTTTTTCCATTACAATGCCCGCGGAAAGCAAATTTGCTTGCCACATAGCCAGACGATTTTCCCCGTTTATCTTAGGGGATTTCATTTCTTTCATATTTTTGCGGCTTCAGCCGCGGCCCGCGATAGTATATATAGGTTTCTATTTCGTCCCGTTTTTGAAAATTCGAGCTGTAATACTAAGGCAAGTTGGAATTATGATGTAATCCTTAAGCTAACTCCTATGACAAGGTTTCATGTAAACTTGAAATAAATCCCGAATTTGTTGCCAAGGAAAAAGA
>JBAXIZ010000136.1:0-1890 GCA_037138095.1 bacterium | reverse complement strand
GGCTTGAAGAATGGATTTCACATAAGGAAAGCCAAAAAGGCCCAAAGAAAAACATTGAAGATAAAGCCAGAAAGGAAATTCCGATGTTTATGTGCATGGTAGCGCAGAATACTGCGCTCGCAGACTGACGCTAACTTGACGCAGACGACGCAGACGACGCAGACTAAAATTCAACTCATAACAAAGACCAATAGTATTGTCTATAATACTATTGGTTTTTTTAAATAATATGGAATATTCTCAATAGTATTGTCTATGATACTATTGAGTTTTTTATAAATAATTCTTGTATTTTGCATTTTTCACACGAACGAGTTAATGTTTTTTGCGTGAACTTGGGGATGGGGCCCCAAGCGCAAGAGCGGAGGGCGACGGCCCGAGCTGTGGTCAGAAAATTTTTCACCAGAAAAATATTTGTGACTTAGCAAAAAACATTAACGAGGGAGACTTATCCCCAGTTTTATATAAAAAAAGTGTAAAGAAAATACGATTTTTATGATAAAATATATAACATATGAGTTTTAAGAATTTTCTTGATTTGCGGAAAAAAACTCAGCAACAAACTCGAATTATTGAGCGTGTTGTTTTTCAAAGTAGGTCATTAAAATCTGACCTTTTTCTTGCGTTCTCTGTAATGCTAGTGGCATCTTTTGTGGTGTGGGGAACAACCAAAGCATCTGTCCTTCCCGACCTATCGGGTGAGCTCGGGGTGGGACTCGAGCGCAAGGACGGAGGCGGACGCGCCGAGTCGTGGTCAGGAGATTTTTCAGCAGAAAAAGACTCTGGACTCCAGTCGGAAGAACCCAGCATGGATTCTCGTATTCACGAGAATGACAATGCGGGAGCGCAGACCGATACAAATACAAATACAAATACAGAACTTGGATCTCCGGGATTACCCGAAGATGACAATGCGGATGCTTCCTCTACAAACTACTCACTACCCACTACAAACTCATCAGACGTTCCTCTTGTTTTGGCTCCCGCTCCAGAATCTTCATCTACAATATCTACATCATCTACAACAACTTCAACATTCACCCCTATTCTTTTCGAAGACCTAACAAACACAGTTAAAGAAGCGGTAAATGAAATTACCGACATCGTCACTGCTTCCTCCACCTACACCTCTTCCACCACCGCCCCTCTCATCACATCAGAAGACACAGACAGAGGAAAACTTGTCACCATCACAGCGATAGATGAAAACCCATTTTTTCCACTTGTTGATGTTGCGGCTTCCACAACAATTCCAAAAATCTACAAAGTCGGAGAAGAAAGTAAAATCAAAATCAAATGGAAGAATGAAAATAATCAAGAAATGCCTTTCAGAGCAACGGATACAAACGGTGATAACTATCTAGACCTAGTAGAGTGGACAGTACCGCACCTCTCAACTCAAACTTTTGAAATTATTTTTATTAGCAAGGCTTTTCAACTTGATGAAAATCAAAATATAATTGCTGATATTTATGATCAAGTGCAAGCCAAAGATGGGAACTTCGCTTCAATTGCAAACGGACAATATGTTAGAGTTACATTTGAGGAAATTTTAGATAACAGTAAAGACATAACTGTTTATGCAAAATCCTCCTCCTCTGTGTTGTCATCCTCGGGTACTCCCGGGGATTCAAGTGCGGATTCTGGCATGGATTCCCTTCTTCAAGGGAATGACAATGCGGGTGCGTCATCTACCAACTACTCACTACCCACTACTCACTCAATAGAAGTCTATCCTGTTTATACAGATGCAGATGGCAACCAAACACAGGGTGAAAAACTTGATTTAGTAAATGACGGCATTAATTCAGATTTTTCAAATATTGCTACTGATGGTCACTACTGTCCCATTAAAATCTAAAACAGCGCTTGCGGACTAAAACCCTCTTC
>JBAXIZ010000135.1:0-1898 GCA_037138095.1 bacterium | reverse complement strand
AATTTATTTCTCGCCAATTTAAAATTTCTAAACTATAAATTTCAACTTCTCTTTTTGGCATTTCCACATCTTCCAATTCCCCACCCCTAGCCAAAGAAAAAAGAGGTTTTCCATTTACAGTTTTTGAAGAATATTGTGGATATTCAAAAATATTCTTCCCAACGAAGTTTTTAAGGGCTTTCTCAACATCAACCTCAAATAATTTACCTCCATTAGAGTTAACAAACTCAGCGATAGCAGAGTTTGTTAACTCTTGTTTAGAATTTTTAATTTTTGATTTTGAATTTGTTTCGGATTTCGTGCTTCGAATTTCGGATTTAGACTCAGGCATGGATTCCCGCCTCCGCGGGAATGACAGAGGAAGACCTAACACATCAAAAGTATCCGTCTCAAAACCAAAAAGCACCTCCACCTCATACTCCTTTCTCAAATTCAAAAACTCTTCTTTTCTGTGCACCTCCTTGCCCGTAAGCACCAAAAGCACCCCCTCGGCCAAGGGGTCAAGCCTTCCAGCGTAAGTCATCGGAACATTCTCAAATTGTGGATTGTCTTTTTTATATCTTAAGATACAAAGAAGAGGCGTCTCTCCTGCCCGTTTGTAAAGATTGAGAACTTTGTCCATGTGATATACAATAGTATGTAATGAGTGAAAACACAAACAAATTAAGCACAGACCCGTATAAGGGAGTACGCGACTTTTATCCAGAAGATCAAAGCGCGGAAAATTATATTTTTAATATTTGGCGAAAAACTTGTGAAAGTTTTGGTTTTGTTGAATACAACGCTTCCCCTCTCGAACCAAGTGAACTATACAAAGCAAAGACTGGAGAAGAAATTGTGAACGAACAAACATATTCTTTTGTTGATAGAGGCGGACGAGAAGTCACCCTTCGCCCAGAAATGACGCCTACAGTGGCGCGCATGATTGCCGGAAAAAAACGAGAACTTTCTTTCCCAGTACGTTGGTTTTCAATTCCCAATATGTTTCGATATGAGCGCCCACAAAGAGGACGCCTTCGCGAGCACTTTCAACTAAACTGTGATACTTTTGGTCTTGATAATATTTATGCAGATATTGAAATAATTCGTCTTGCATATCAAATAATGATTAATTTTGGTGCAAAGGAAACTGATTTTGAAGTACGCCTAAGCAACAGAACACTCTTAAACAAAACCCTTTCTGATATGGGGCTATCGAGTGAACAATCTCACGACTTCCAAAAACTTCTCGACAGAAAAAAGAAAATCGACAATTTTGATGAAGAGGCTGAAAGAATTGTAGGTAAAAAAATTGATTGGAAATTAGAAGCGGATGAAGAAATGCAATTACTTATTTCCGAACTCAAAAATGCAGGTATCTCAAATGTAAAATTTGATGACACTATTGTGCGTGGCTTTGACTATTACACAGGAACAGTTTTTGAAATTTATGATACAAACCCAGAAAATAGTCGGGCACTTTTTGGAGGCGGACGCTACGATGACCTTCTTTCACTTTTTGGTAATGACAAGGTTTCTGCTATTGGTTTTGGTATGGGAGATGTAACGATTAGAGACTTCTTAGAGACTCGCAATATTTTACCAAAATACGAAAGCTCGACAAAAGTATATATTGGGACTTTTTCAAAAGACTATGTGGAAGACGCAGATGTTTTAGCTAAAATTTTGAGAGGTAAAAAAATCAATGTCGCAATCGATTATACTGGTAGAAAAATTGTAGACCAGATCAAAAAAGCTGATAAAGAAAAAATAAATTTCTTTATTGCTATTGGTGAACACGAGCTTGAAACAAAGTCATATAATATTAAAAATTTATTCACCGGAGAAGAAAACATTTGCTCCTTAATAGAAATTGAGCAATTTGCGACTAGAATCTTTAGTAATACGTAGAGCTATAT
>JBAXIZ010000134.1:0-1909 GCA_037138095.1 bacterium | reverse complement strand
GAACGTTAGTGCGTCAGGCGGAGAGGCGAGTGGTGGCGGTTTCGGAAGAATCCCACTCCGCTGAAGCTTCGCGGGACAAGGGTTTCCCAAAGATTTCTGCTAATTCTTTTGCTTATTTGAACCGCTTATCCAGCTTACTTTTTGCCCTCGCTAGACTTTCTGCCTATAAAAGTGGTATTCAGGAAAATAGCCCAAGCTACACGGTTCTATAACTATTAGTGTGGTAAATTTAGAAACAAAAATGGCGCAAAAGCCAATGTGATTTTCAAAACATAATTATTAAAATTTCGAAAACCGTAAGACATTCTTTTAAGCAGTTTGATCTTGTTATGACAGCCTTCAATGAAAGCATTCGTTGTTCTACTTTCAAAGAAATTTAGAATGTATGGTTTCCATCTTTTTAAAGTATCTCGCATTTCCTTGATCTTGCCAACCTCAAATTGTTCTAACTGTGAAATCAACATAGCAAACTTTCTTTCAGCTTCTTTTTTATTTCTAGCTCGGTATATTTCTCGGACTTTTTCTTTCACAAAGTAGGCGTTCTGTAGAGCTGGAAACTTTTTGCTTTTCTCAAAAATCTTTTTTATTTTTTCCTGCTCTTCTTCACTCAAATCTTCTCGGTTCTTGGCAAACAGAAACCGATTCATTTTTTCATTTCCAATCTTGCCTTCAGTCTGCATAATTCTCCGCATCTCCTCTACTCGCTTAATCATATCCTTTACTACATGAAAGCGGTCTACGACGATTATGGCATCAGGGAACACTTCTTTGAGCACAGTGAGGTAACTACTCTTCATATCAATACAAAGCTCTTTTACCCTTGATTTTGCTTCATCTGGCCAGCTTTCAAAGTAACGACGCAGGGTTGGTTGGTCATCATTTTTCAGCACAGCCAGAATCTTTTTGCTGTTAATTTCACCAATCGTGATCTTCAAATCTCGACCAGAAAAACTATGCTCATCCACATTCAAGCGGAGTTCACCTTCGGGTAATTCCTGGATTTTTTGGCGTTCGTTTAACATCGAAATCAAGACGGGTGGAGAGACTCGATATTTTTCACTGGTATCTTTGAAATTAGCAGTGGTCAGATGCTTGACGACTTCATTAGCAAAATGGTCATCATATCTTTTTCTAGTGATGCCCGCTGGTCTTGGTTCGGTGAAAACATATTGGCAGTGTTTACATTTGAACCGTCGGACCTTCCAGATTAACAAGACTTTTTTGTCCTCATATATTCCATGCAAAATCTTTCTAGTTTTTTGGTCGTAGACTGTTTTGGTTTTTGTTTCGCATTTTACGCAGAAAAAAGCGTTACGGGGACTCCGAACATGGAGCCAAATGTCCTTGATTGACTCCATGCGATCAAGAATCAACCCTTTAATATTGAAGCAATTTATGATATCTTTTTTCATATACAAAGATGGTTATTGTTACTAGTAATTGGTTTCGAGCCTTTTACATTGTAACAGAGCCATCTTTGTTAGTTATCCACCACACTAATACTTGTAGAACCTATTTTAGTTGCAATTTTTGCAGCTTTGTAGTATATTGCCGTGACACAAATATATGCCAACGATAAATCAATTAATCAAGAAAAACCGAAAGAGCGTGCCCAGAAAGGTCAAGGCTATTGCTCTGACTAAAGGTTTTAACAGCTTGGAAAACCGCCCTACGTATTACAATGCGCCTTTTAAAAGAGGGGTATGTACAAAAGTAACTACCAAGACTCCAAAGAAGCCAAACTCCGCTATCCGTAAGATTTGTAGAGTAAGACTGACAAACGGCCTAGAGGTCACTGCTTATATCCCCGGTATGGGTCATAATTTACAGGAGCACTCTGTGGTTATGCTCCGTGGTGGACGTGTAAAAGACGTTGGACTTCGTTATACAGTAGTCCGTGGTGTGCTTG
>JBAXIZ010000133.1:0-1938 GCA_037138095.1 bacterium | reverse complement strand
CCAGTCAGAGGTTCACCAACTTTTTGCATTATTTCAAAAGAGGATGATCCTGTGAGAATGATTGTCTTATCTTTATATTCATCGATCATCATTTTCACACCAATTCCAATATCTTCAATCATTTGAGCTTCGTCAATCACAATTATTTCATAAGGTAGACAGTATTGTAGAAGCTCTGCTCGGTTTTGCCTTTTAAACATTGAGCGTAAAGCCAAATCATCGCCAACATCATAGCGGACTTTTTTATCTTTATTTAAATCAAGAAAATTTTTGGCCATTGTCGTCTTTCCTATACGTCTTGGGCCATATATTATCAAAACTCTACCGGAGTAGAGGGCATCTTCTATTTTTTGTATTCGTTGAAACTTCATAGCTATATACTAGCAAAATCCCTAAAAAAGTCAAGTTTTAGGGATTGGCAATCCCTAAAAAGTGGCTTTTTTAGGGATTTGAGGGATTATTCTTAAATCATAAATCATAAATCTTAAATCTCCCCCAAAATTCCGTAATAGATAATAATAAAATGGTACCCAACTGAGACTAGACTTTTTCTCAGAATTTTGACTAAAATTCACTTTTCCCATATTTCTTTTGTGTATCATAAAGAATTTTTTTAAGTCGGTCAATTTCCTTTTTCATAATAGCCGGATTAAGTTTTGAGTGTTCCTGTTGCAATTTCTCTTTAACTTCATCTGAAATGTCTTTGTTCTCCAAAACTCTACGATATGGAGTCTTTGCAACTTTCTCATACTTCTTTTTCCACTTCCCATCAATCTCATATTTTTCAGCAATTCTCTTTGAAGCAACAAAGTGATTGAGATATGGTGAGAGTACTTCGTAAACAGCATTCAAAGCATCGACCGTTTCTTTACAATCTAGTCGTATATATCCAATCCATTTACGTATTATGTGTCCGTTTCTTTCTTCAACATGCATATTGTCATTCTTGTGATTCGGTCTACTTCTACTCATGACAATACCTTGAATATCACACCAACCTTTCATTAACCAATTAATGAATTCACTTCCTGTGTCTGGATGCACTTCAATCATGTTCCAAGGAAGTTTTGCTTGGATGTATGACAAACTCTGTTGAGTTGCTTCTTGTCCCTTGTTCCACTGGGCTCTCATGACATCCCAAAGAGTTGAAACATCAATGTAATTAAGGGTAAAAACCATATCTCCAACAAGTGAATGCCCACAATGAACAACAGTATCAATCTGCCCAACACCGGGTAATTTACTATCCCAGTCTCCGTGAAAAATTGGAATGATATGTTTTAGTTGAGAAGGGGATGTAGATGAAATTCCACGACCTTTTCTTCTAGCTTTCAAAAAATTTCCAACTCGATTTTTAAGTGTCCCCATACTCATAGCCAAAAGCTTTCCAGTTGCTTCATCACTATGTTTCCACATTTTGTCTCTTACCAAAATCTCAACATACTCACCAACCATCGGATGTAGAAGTTCTCCACAGACCTCACCTCCAACTTCCCATGTTTCTTTTAAAGCCACTGTGACATCTGGTGTGTAATACAGCGGTCGACCTCTCTGTTCCTCTGCACAAGGATCTTTCATCTGAATACGATTAAAAGCTCGTATGATTGATTTTCGACCCATTCCAGTGACACTTTTCACAGTATCAATGATTTTGGTTAAAATATGACGTCCTCCTTTAAAAGTTCTCGCCTCAAAGTACTCCTTTTTGTATCTATTAAAAACCTCCTGTTTTGTTTCCATTTTCATATGGAAATACGGTACCTTAATTATTAGATATCCAGTAGGGGTTGGGTATCATTTATTATTAACTGGAACGATTTATGTACTTCCAAACAAAAGTATGTTATAATTGTTTCAAATGGCAATTAAAATCGTGCAAAGAGAAGATCCTGTTTTAAGGCAAATCGCAAAAGAGGTGCCTGTAAAAGATATACTTTC
>JBAXIZ010000132.1:0-1964 GCA_037138095.1 bacterium | reverse complement strand
TTTAGTAGAACGATGCCATACTTTGAATAATTTTTCATTAGGAGCGTTCATTGACACAGTTAGTTGTGTTGGCAAGGCATTTTCTTTTTTAAGTTTTGCAATTGCTTGTGGATTTTGGCCGTTAGTAACCAAAAAGCTGACTGCTTTTCTTTTTCTTATCTCTTTAATCATCTCCGCCAGCCTCGGATAAATTGTGGGCTCCCCAGATAAAGACATTGTAAACAAAGTTGGCTCAAGTGCTTCTTTGAATTTTTTTGCATCAACATTTTTGTTTCCCTTAAAACCCATCAACAATTTTTTTCTTGCTTCAACAATTTTATCTATAATTTCTTTAGGATCATCAATTTCTTCTTTATTCAAACAAGAACCAAAATTCATTTCAATAGGTCTCCAACAATGCAGACACTGATTCTCACACCACATCACTGCAGGAGAAAATTCGCAGCATCTATGCGATTCAATTCCATAAAATTTTTCCTTCCAGCATACGCCACGACCATTCAAAGAATTTCTTGCCCAGCGACAAACTTGGACGGCACTGTGATTTCCGACGGGAGAATATTTCATGCCCTCCAAAACCCTCATAACCCCGTAAACTTTTTTCTCCATATTAATTAATAAAAAAATAAAAAACTTTTAAATCTACTTATTTCTTCTTTTTCTTAGCAGCCTTTTTCTTTGTAGCAGGCTTTTTCTTCTTTGTTGTTTTTGCTTTCTTTTTTGCCATGATTGGACACCTCTTTTTAATTAATATACATACGAATAATTAGTTTAAATACTTTTACAATTTTTAAAATTTTAAAAAATTCTTACAAACCACAATAACATCATCAAAGCGAACGATTCAAGCAGTATATATGTCACAATATCAAATGATAATTTTGAAAACTTTTTTGATTTTGTTATGGATAACAAGGTTAGATAAAAGAACCTTCCACCGTCGAGAATTCCAAGAGGAAGCATATTGAATAATGCTACAAGAATATTAATTACACACACCCACCATAACAAATTATAAATAAATATCACCAGTTCTCCATCCCAATTTGTTTCATAATATGTGGAACTTTTCTTAAAACTTGTAAGAAATGAAATAAATTTTCCAATAATTCCCTTTGGTTCACTTAATTGTGATCCAATTCCAACATATGCTCTAGAATTATTTAATGGATTTTTTCCTAGAGTTAAATTAAAATCACTGATTTTTTTTTCATTAGTGCTAGAATTAATAAATAAAGTTTTTACATTAACTACCTCTCCAGGTTTTTTTGTATTCAGATAACTTGCAAGAGCTTCCTGATCAGTTATTTTTATATCATCAATTTGGGTGATTATACCATTTAGGACCGCACGAATTGCCGGAGCATCGTTATATACAATATAATACTCAGCAGTATTATTTGGATTCAATTGAATTTTTAGTTTATCATCCATCAAAAATGTCTGATTTCCTAAAGATATCTGTGTAAAATTATTCGGAAGTTCAATCATTCCACTAATTGCCCCAACAGGGATTATTGTCTGAGCATAACCTGCATACTGATATCCGGCTGGAGAAAATGACAAACTAAAGAATAAAATCATCATTCCGAAGAATAATGCGGCAAAAAAAGTATTTGCAAATGTCCCTGCCGCAAGAACAGACATCTGTTCAAAATTCTTTTTCTTTTCAAGCTGCTTTCTATCTTCCTCAACAAAGGCTCCCAATATGGGGCCCAAGAAAACAAAACCTGTAGACTTTATCTTCATTTTGAATAATCTCATGTATATTCCATGTGAGAATTCATGAACTATTGCAACTATTGCAAGAGAAAGAATAAAATATGTAAAATAAAATGGTGGAAAAAAGCTTTCCATTCCGAATAGCTTTGGGAAGTATGGAATAACTGGAGCAATCGGAGGCGCCTTTATCATTTTAGTAATCTGGGGGAATTTAATATATGTATAGACTACATTAACCATAA
>JBAXIZ010000131.1:0-1974 GCA_037138095.1 bacterium | reverse complement strand
CTACTATATATGTTCAAACCTCAAATTGCATAGATTGACAAAAAAAATTTATCCTCGTAGATTGCATTCAATGGAGAGGTGTCCGAGTGGTCGAAGGTGCACGCCTCGAAAGCTGATTTTAGTGTTTTTACACGACGCTCTGAAAGGCTTAATTAGCACCAGTTCTAAAATAAAATTAAATAGTTATGGGCGCCTGTATATTTTGTTGTTTGTGGTCATTTGTGGTTGTTTTTAGATATTATGTTCCCCAAATGTTCCCCAAAATTAATTACGCGATAATTACAAATAGCAACTTCGCAAGACGCTAATAATTGCATCTTTGCTAACATCGCCATATTTGCGCAACAATGTATGAAAGTGTTCCTCACTATCTGTTGAAATATCTTTAATAAAAGTTTCCATGTGTTTTTTTGCAAGACCAGTAACTTTACATTTTGTATCACCAGACAATATTACCGCAAGTCTAATTGCATCATTTTTATGCTTTTTTATATCGCTAGAATCTACTGTTTCATCACCATTAGCTTTCCGTTCGTTTAATTCATTATACGCCCTAGCCTTTAATGCGATGTTCACCACAGGTTCTATAATGGAGTGTTTTTTAAAAACTTTGCAGTTGTTTTTTATCAGGTCAAAATATTCTTCTTCAAGCAATATTGCAGAAAGTTTTCCTGCATAATCCTCTGTCTCAACCGGAATTATATACTGGCCTTCCCCAAGTTCTAGTTCTTCAAAGTTTTTAGCAAAAACTTCTAGCTGTTGTGGATAATTGCTGTCTTTAGGATTTAAGAATCTATGAAAACCATTCTTACCGTTTTTCCCATAACTAATTTGGTAACCACCGTCAGTGACGTATTTTTTAAGTTTGCTGGTAAACCTATGAGATGGATGCGCAACAATTACTATGTCAATATCTTTTGTGACCCTAAAATCAAAACCCGCCTCGTCCATGGTAACAGCACAAGCCGTACCACCGATAATAACAAACAGGTCTTGTTCATCTTTAAAATAGTCAGAAAAATGATCCAATCCTTTAAGGTTTTTCATCTATAATAAGCCCATATTGCTTCAAAAGTTTTTTGTTTTCAATATATATTCTCTCATCCTTATTACTTTGTGTGCTTAAATATAAAGATATAGGATCAACTGCTCGGTTCTCTGACCATAAATGTGGATTTCTGTTCCATACTTCAATAATAAAAGTCGCGTCCTCTTCATTACAAAATTTTATTCTGCTGTTTTTGATTAGATTTATATAATCTCTCTTGTAAATTGCTAAAACAGTTACCCTGTCCTCAGAAAGCATACCAAGTTTAGACAAGGCCGTTGTACCAGATTTAACAGTATATTTTTCTAACCCCTGCGTACCTTTAGCGAATACAACACGGTCTACTGGTGTATTAAAATTATCTCTCACCAATTGCCACAGCCTATTCTTGTCGACAAAGGTTACTGTTTTTTTATTGCCATCCTGTACAAGCTTACAATAATAATGTCTTTGTAGTTCAAATAAAGCCCTACTTACAGTCATCGGAGATTCATGTATTAATTTTGCTATCTCCTTGCCTGTTTTTCCAGAGATGTTTTGTCTAAGAATTTCGCCTATAACTATTCCTTCTGCCGCAGGAGATAGATTTACTTTTTTAACGTCGTTAATCATACTATTATTTACTTTCCCGTTTTGCTTTAGATCCACAAGAATAAAAGGCATAAATATCTGGCGCCCTAAATTTACAAAAGGTATTTTGTATTTAATTAGTTTATAGACGATATCGTACCTAATATTGTCAAAAACAAAAACTATAGGAGTATTAAAAGATTGTTGTATTAATTCATATTGTTTTTTTATTTCCAAAAATTTAAAATTATTGTTTTTTGCTATGACAAAAACACATTTAATTCCAAAGATAGTAGATGTGTAAAACTCATATGCAGAGTTTATATACAAAGGTAGGGAGGCATTGTGCTCTACTC
>JBAXIZ010000130.1:0-2005 GCA_037138095.1 bacterium | reverse complement strand
GCGAGTCGTGGTCAGGAGATTTTTCAGCAGAAAAATACTCGTGACTTCATTCGTGGATTCGTGTCGAGTTACAGATTGTCATTTGAAAAGAAAAGTCTATAATTCTAGGTATAAGTTAATAGGCTAACTATAATTAAAAATATGTATCTAAACAAAGCATTTCTTTACGGTAATCTTACTCGGGACCCCGAGCTAAAAGCTTTACCAGGTGGTACCAACGTCGTTTCATTCGGTATTGCAACAAATCGCACATATAAGGATAAAAATGGTGCAAAGCAGGAACAGACAGAATTTCACAATATTGTTGCGTTCGGGAAAACAGCAGAGGTCATGAGTCAGTATTTAAAGAAAGGTAGACCAGTATTTATTGAAGGTAGAATTCAGACAAGAAGTTGGGATGATAAAGTAACTAGTGAGAAAAAATACCGAACAGAAATAGTTGCTGATACCTTCCAATTTGGTCCACAAGCACCAGGAACGGGGGCACCTGCAGGATCATATTCTGCACCATCTGCTTCAGCTCCTGCACCAAAGGATGAGGCACCAAGTCTGGACACAATTAATTATCCAGAGGAAGATATTAATCCAGAGGATATACCTTTTTAGCACTTAGGCTAACACGGCACGAATGACACTAATGAAATGCAACGAATAACACGAATGGAATTCAGAATTTTATTCGCGTCATTCGCACTCATTCGTGGATTGGTGTCGAGTTAAATAAAATTACAAAATTAAAAATTATTAAAAACATTACAATGAACAAAGCACAAGATTTTTTTGCTCAAAACAGCATCAAACATATCGACTATAAAGATGTAGATATTTTGAAAAAGTTTATAAATCCATATGGTAGAATTTTGTCACGAAAGCGCACAGGTCTTTCAGCAAAACATCAGCGAGCTCTAGCTCTCTCTATCAAGCATTCACGATTTATGGGATTGCTTCCATATATAGCGCGTTAGTCGGTAGTGAGTAGTGAGTAGTGAGTAGTGAGTAGAAAATTCAAAAACAAAAGGCCACGACGTAGTCGTGGCCTTTTGTGTTGTATTTAAGTTATGAGTTATCTGTTATGAGTTATTTGTTAAGTATTCCTCCGCCTAGACTTAATGGCTATATTTTGATAGTATCTGCATACAATTTAGATACGAGCAAAACTACTTGTGTGCCATTCCGGCCCCCGTATCCACAAGGATAAACTCCGGCCGGAATCCAGTCTGCAAAATTCAGAACCTGGATCCCCGCATTCGCGAGGATGACACAAAACATAGTCGCTTCGCTCGTTGTTTTGTGTCATTTTGTTAAATAAACTTAAATACTTATGTCAATGTTAGATTACAGTGAAATAACGGTTCGAAAATATATCATTCTTGAAGGTGAGCCATATGAGGTTATTGATAACCATATTTTCCGTATGCAACAGCGGAAGCCTCAAAACAAAACAAAACTTCGCAATCTAATTTCCGGAAGTGTGAAAGAAGTAACTTTCCATCAAGCGGAAAAAGTTGAGGAGGCTGAAATTGATAAAGCAAATATGAAATACCTTTATACAAATAAAGGTGAGTGGTGGTTCTGTGAAGAGAACAATCCTTCAAAGAGATTTCAGCTAGCGGAGACTCTTCTTGGTTCTGCAGGTAAATTTCTAAAGCCAAACACTATTGTAGAAGCTCTTATGTTCGGTGAAAGGGTAATTGGTATCAAAGCTCCAGCAAAGGTTGAATTGAAAGTCACAGAAGCTCCTCCAGCAGTAAAGGGCGACACAGCAAAGGGTGGAAACAAAGTTATCACACTTGAAACTGGCGCAAAGGTGAGTGCTCCACTATTCGTTTCAGAAGGCGACGTTGTGAGAATAAATACAGAAACAGGGGAGTATATTGAGAGGGCGAACTAGTTGGTAGTGAGTAGTGGGTAGTGAGTAGAGGAATACAAAAAATGAAACGCTCGATGTATCGAATGTTTCATTTTTTAATAACAGTATGGTGTTTATTTGAGATGGGTATTTAAA
>JBAXIZ010000129.1:0-2035 GCA_037138095.1 bacterium | reverse complement strand
ATTTACAATTCCGGGATTATATATTTTACAGGCAAAATACCCTGAAATTCAGGTTGATTTCTGGCAGATATTTTTCTCTTCTTTACTTGGAGGTTTCTTAGGAATATTATTTCTGATTCCTTTCCGCAAGTATTTTGTGAAAGATATGCATGGCAAACTTCCTTTCCCCGAAGCTACAGCTACTACCGAAATTCTAATGACTGGCGAAAAAGGTGGTAGTCAGGCTAAACTTTTGATTATCAGTGGTTTAATTGGTGGTGTTTTCGATTTTTGCTTTTCTGCTTTTAAATTGTGGAGTGAAGAAATTACAACACGTATTATTCCTTTAGGCGAAACACTTGCCACAAAAGCAAAAATGGTTCTTAAATTGTAACTAATCAGAGGCTAAATTAGCAATTAATGCTAAACCGTCAAATACATTTTGCTTAGACTTAATAATAGTATCAATTACAGAGCGATTAACAGCATATACCTGTGCACCTTTTTCGGATTTGAATTGCCCCGATACTTTAAGTTTAACTTTAACATTGCGGATACTTCTTTCAGTTCCATTATTATCAGGAGGTACTTCAAGATGGTAAAGAAAGAAGAGTATACAATTTCTTTTTTTAAGCAGACTTTTTTGTAGAGTAACGGCTTTTTTATGTGTCGGCTCGATATGGTATTCCAATAATTCTGATAATTTTTCTTCTATACAATCTCTTATTTTATTCGGTACTCTATAATCTTCGGGGCGCATTTGTTTTTTTAATTCTAGTGCTTGAAGAATAAGATCATTCATAGAAGTTGCCCACTTACTTTTATATAACTCCTCAAGATAAATTAAGTCTCTTAGCAAATGAGATGAGCAAATTTGGTTTCCTTTGCACTTGCAGTGAAAGTGGCTAGCCCATCTGTCGTGATTCAATTTAGAATTTGGTAAACCATTTTCAAATACATGTTGAATAGTTGCAATACCTCTATTTGTAGAATGTACAATAAATGTAAGTTTCTTATTTTGCCATGCCCAAAACCAATGTTTTTTCTTGTTTACCTTTACGCCTGTTTCATCAGTTCCTACAACTTCCGAATTGTAAATTCTTTTTTTTATTTCTTCGTAAAATGGAAGTGCCTTTGCCGTAAATCTTTTCAGCAGGCAATGTACGCCACCTTCGCTTATTGTTAATCTATAGGCATCATTAAGGAATTCTTCAATTCTGTTAAATGAAAGATATTGCCGTGTGTGCAGGTAGCTTATCATTGCTTCGGTATTTGCTCCGTATTGCACAGGATGTCTTACTGTAGAAGGGAAAGAACCTTTGGTGATATGACCACAACTGCATTGCTTTTGATAGCTATGATGTTCTATGCAAACCGGAACAATTTCCGGCAAATCTATTACTTGTCGTTTCTCAGATAATTCCTCAGATATGTTTGATAAATCTGCTCCGCATTGATTGCAGTAAAAGGGTATGTGATTTTCAATCTTGTCTGGATTAACTTGTATTGCTAAATGCGAGCCTTTATGTCCATGCTGCCCGCCAACAGGTTTGTTACTCTTTTTTCGCAAACTTTTATTACGTTGTGGTCTGTTTTCATCTTTTGATGGCGGAATGGAGCTGTTACGACTATTCTTCGGCGTTTCATATTTTGCTAAACGTTCCCGTAAGTATGCATTCTCTTTTTCTAAACCTTCTAAGGCTAATACTTTCTTCTCTAATTGAGCTATGCGCTGAAGTAATTCTTGTATGAGTAATTCCTGATTCAATGATAGAATATTTAGACTGCAAAAGTCGTCCTATTCTCTATATATACAAAATCTTATCACTCTCAAATATCAACAAAATCAATCATTTCAAAGGCTAAAATTGTTAATAGCCTTTGATTTTTTACAAAACCGAAAATTAAGTGTTGGCGCATTGTTAATATCTCGAAAATATTTTATATTTTTGCTCTGATTAGTTACATTTATTATATTCTGACTCAATGATATTGCAAAAAGAACTAAAAACAATATTGAAAATGAAATACTAATTTTAAGAAATGTATCATAACC
>JBAXIZ010000128.1:0-2053 GCA_037138095.1 bacterium | reverse complement strand
TTTTGTAGCCTTTGCTGCTTCTTAGAATCGGAAAATTGATCTCGTCTTTGTCTTTGGCAATTTGGCCGTAAACCAAAGCAGTATAATATTTTTTTACTGTTCTTTTTTGGAATTGTTCCTTTAGGTTGTCAAAACTTTTTTGGGTGCGAGCAACGACCATAAGACCAGAAGCTAGCTTGTCGAGCCGATGGACGATTCCGGGGCGAATTGGGTCATCGCCGACTTTTTTTATTTCCGGATATTTTTCCAAAAGAAGGTCGGCTAAAGTTTCTTCTTCCAGATGATTGGCACCATGAACCAACAGGCCAGCTGGCTTGTTGATTATGATAAATTCTTCGTTTTCTTGTATTGTTTCGTATTTCATCGTTAAGGAATTTCAAAGTCGTCTAAATTGCAATTTTCCGCCCGCAGGGCGGAGGTCTAGGTTGCCACAGGCAACCAAAAGAGAGAATTTGGTTCGAGTTGTTTTAATTATTTCTCGAAAATTGTTTACAAATTAATTGTTATGGCTATTTTGACTATTAAAGCTAAAGCCAAGCATATGCTTTTGCAAGCAGTTTTCGGTAAATAATGTTTAGTGGAAATATACGGTTCTCAAAGGACCTTCCCGCGAGGGATAGGTAATAGAAATTCGTCTCATTTCAATCTGGCAATATGGACAAAGCAAAGGGTCTTCTCCCGTGGATTCAATCATCCGTTCCCGCCATGTTTTTACCGGTTCAAAGGTTAACAATGAGACTCCAAAAAGGGCGATTATTTGTGAAGCCAAAAATTCGCAAATTCCAGTCCGAACACGATTGGCATATATCCCGTAATAACGAATCATTTTATAGCCTTTTTCGGGAATATGGCGGATTAGTCGAATAATGAATTCCTCAATCGTCAAGGTTATTTTCTCATCCGCTTTGCTAAGTTTGTCATGATAGGTGATAACAACCTTATTCTCTGCCTGATTATAATACAATATTTTCGTTTCCGACAAACAGGGTCGTTTGGCATAGCGTCCAATGTAGCGAACAGTAAAATTGGCATTAGACAACCTTTCACCGATATGGACATACCAAACTATTTTGTAGAGTGCCTGTGTTACTCTAAAAAAATCCCTAAACCCAGTTTTCCTCTGCCAAAGATCTTTAAGCTCATTTGGTAGATTGAATCCTTTCTCTTTAACTTTCTTAGCGACAAAGTCGCGTAAGGATTTAATGAGAAAGTATTTAAACCGTGCTTTTAATACTTTGTGTGGAAAATATCCACAATCCCGCCAGACAGAAAAGTCAAAATTACCATCAGCTCCTATCCCACCCTCAGATAAAATCATATGGATGTGTGGATGAAAAGTAAGCGTTGAGCCGAAAGTGTGTAGTACCTCTACAATACCTGGCACAAAACCTTCTTTTACACACCATTCTTGCACTGCTTTGTTGGTAGATTCAAAAAGAAAATCAAGGCTTTCGCGATAATAGGCGAAAAAGAGCCAAAGTTCTTCTGGTGGTGAGAATATTACATGGTGATAAGGAACATTCAAAAAAGATTTCTGTGCCTTCGCAATCCACTTGTCAGTCATAACCTTACCACAAGAATTACAGAAACGGGATTTACAAGTATTGGCAACTTTATGTTTGTGTCCGCATTGAGAGCAAGCATAAGTTGAATAACCAAGAATATCAACATCTTTGCAAGACAGCACTTTTTTAACTTCCAAAACAACATTTTCCCTAATCCGATCTTTAAACTTATTGTAAAACCAACCCCAATTTTCTTTGAAGATTTGTTTGATTGTATATTTTTCGCTTTGTATTGTTTCAAGCATAACTTTGCGATTATTATACAATCAAATAAGATTTTAAGGAACTAGCGTCTTCATTCCTGCGGAATGTGCCGTTAGGCTTAATTTAAATATTTATGATGAATAATATAAAAAACCAATAATTTTAAGAAAGAAGTTTGATGTCATGTTTCCAAATTCATATGGTAAAAGGCAGGGTTGAAAAAATAATTATTAAAGGACTTAATTTACTCGATTGTTGTTTGGATGGCAATGGCAGTATTATTC
>JBAXIZ010000127.1:0-2090 GCA_037138095.1 bacterium | reverse complement strand
ATGTTGTGCAATATTTTAAGATGAATTATTTATTGAATTTTAATCATAACTCATAACTCCAGCCTCATAACTCTATCCACATCTTGTTTTTTCTTCGTTTTCTGCTATTATGCAACCAATGGATACATCAAAACACTATCTAACAAAAGAAAAGCTAGAAGAACTTAAGGAGGAGCTAACTCTTTTGAAAACAAAAAAACGCAAAGAAATTGCGGAGGATTTGGAGTATGCGCGTGCTCTTGGTGACCTTTCTGAAAATGCGGAATATCACGCCGCTCGTGAAATGCAAGCAAATGTTGAAGACCGAATTCTTAAAATTGAAGATATTTTAAAAAATGCTGAAATTGTTACATTTCAACATAGTGATTCTGTAAATATGGGCTCTACTGTTACAATACAAAAAATTTCTGACAAGGTAGAAAAAACATACACAATTGTTGGTTCTGAAGAATCAAATACAGCACAACTTAAAATTTCAAATATTTCTCCACTAGGAAAAGAATTGATGGGAAAGAAGAAAGGTGATACATTTAAATTAACTACACCCGCAGGTGTTGTTGATTACAAAATTGTTTCTATTGCGTAAGAGTTTAATGTCATTCCGGATTTAGTCCGGAATCCAGTCTGAAGAATCTAGAATTAAAACCTGGATCCCAGACAATCCTCTCGGGTCGGATTTCTGGGATGACAAAAAATATAGTCGCTTCGCTCTTTATTTTTTAGTCATTTTACATTTTTAACCCTATACTAAATCCATGTCATCAATAGAGGAATTACGCGATGTTCGCATAGCAAAACTAGAAAAACTAAAAGAAAAAGGGATTGATCCATATCCTTCAACTACTTTTGCTACTCATACAATATTTCAAGCTGTAGAAGATTTTGATAAGCTTTCAGAATCACAAGAAATTGTAACACTCGACGGGCGAGTGATGTCTATTCGTGCACAAGGGGCTTTAATCTTTTTAAACTTTTTTGATGGAACAGGAAGTTTTCAAGCATTGTTAAAAAATGAAGAAAGTACAAAAGATGCTTTTGAACTTTTTCTCGACACTGTAGATATTGGAGATTTTGTGGAAATGACAGGTATTCTTTTCAAAACTCGTACAGGGCAAAAAACAATACAAGTATCATCTTGGAGAATGCTTACAAAAACTTTGCTTCCACTTCCAGAAAAATGGCATGGCTTGCAAGATGCAGATGAAAGATTTCGTAAGCGATATTTAGACCTTTTGGGCAACGAAGAAATCCGTGATTATTTTGTAAAGAAAGCAAAATTTTGGAAAACAGCTCGTGACTTTTTTAATGATAAAGATTTTCTAGAAGTTGAAACTCCTACTTTAGAAATTACAACAGGTGGTGCAGAAGCTCGACCTTTTAAAACACATCATAATGATTTTGACATTGATGTATTTTTGCGAATTTCAGTCGGTGAGCTTTGGCAGAAAAGATTAATGGCTGGTGGTTTCCCTCGAACTTTTGAGATTGGGAAAGTGTATAGAAATGAAGGGACAAGTCCTGACCATTTGCAGGAATTTACAAACCTTGAATGTTATGCAGCTTTTATGAATTTAGATCAAGGCAAGGTCTTGGTGAGAGATTTGTATATTAAATTAGCGACTGAAGTTTTTGGAAAAACAGAATTTACAACTAGGGGCCACACTTTTGATTTAGCATCAAAGTGGAAAGAAATTGACTATGTGGAAGAAGTGGAAAAGCAGACTGGGGTAAATGTGCTTGAAGCAAGTGAAAAAGATATGGCCGATGCGCTAGAGAAATTGAATGTAAAATTTGATGGAAAAAATAGAGAGAGGATGATGGACTCACTTTGGAAATATTGTAGGAAAAATATTTCTGGGCCCGCATATCTTGTAAATCATCCAAAGATTGTGGCTCCACTTTCGAAAGAAAATAAAGATGACCCACGAAAAACAGAAATGTTTCAAGTGATAATTGCCGGAAGCGAAATAGGGAGAGCTCATGCAGAGCTTAACGACCCATTAGACCAAGCAAAAAGATTTGAAATTCAAAATAAGTTGATTACGGAAGGGGATGAAGAAGCAATGATGTCTGATACAGAGTTTGTTGAA
>JBAXIZ010000126.1:0-2155 GCA_037138095.1 bacterium | reverse complement strand
GTTTTCTGACTATGCCACCAGGCACAGCGAAAGGTTATTTCGGTTCTAGAACTCAAGCAGCTCTAGCCGCATACCAGAGATCAATAGGTTATCCCGCTTATGGATTTTTCGGACAAATGACAAGGGGATATTTCAAAGATCACAATAATAATGGTAATCAAGGAAATCTTTCATTGGCAGTCACTAGCGGCCCAACAAGTTTAGCTATTGGACAATTAGGAACATGGAGTGTCATGGCCACAAGTCCGATAAATAGAATTAGCAATTTTACGTACTCAGTTACTTGGGGAGATGAGGCCTACACATACCCGGTTACTTATAATGCAGCTGTCATCGCGCCGACCATACAAAATTCAACTTTTACACATTCATATGTAAATGCAGGTACCTACACAATAACTTTTACAGTTAGAGATGATAGAGGATTTACAGCGACAAAGACGGCTGTTGTGGTTGTTGGAAACAGTACCGTGTCAGTGTTAAAAGTTACTTCACCGAACGGTGGAGAAAATTGGTTTAAGGGAACAACACAAAATATTACTTGGAATGCACCACAATATTTCCGAGCAACGACAGTTACTATTGATCTTGTTGGTAATTTAGTATGTCCAACCGGCTATGTTTGTATGCCGAATGCTCCGCACAGAATTGTAAAAGATATTAGTGTAGATAATCATTCGTATTTATGGAATGTAGGAATTGATCAGTATGGCCTCTCAATACCAGACGGTCAGTATACAATTCAAATTTGCGAATCAGGAACAAGTGTTTGTGATTCGAGTGATATGCCATTTACAATTTCATCACAAAATACTTATAACCAAGCACCAGTTATCAGTGGACTTGATGCACCTACGACTTTAGGTGTCGGACAACTTGGAACATGGACTGTGCGAGCAAGTAATCCACAAAATAATGCATTAAGCTATTCTGTAACTTGGGGTGATGAGCAGTATTATGCTCAAACATCTGGACTTTCAAGTGCTTACAATTCGTTCGTTCAAAGTGCATCGTTTACTCACTCATATTCTTCTACAGGAACTTATACAGTAAGAGTTACAGTTAAAAATAGTTCCGGACTAACAACTCAAACAAGTGCAACAGTAAATGTAACCGGCTCATCTGTAAATAATCAGATAACAGTTATATCACCAAACGGTGGAGAAAATTGGGTGATCGGTTCATCACAAAGAATTCAATGGACAAATTTAA
The DNA here is from genome assembly GCA_037138095.1 of bacterium. Lineage (GTDB taxonomy): Bacteria > Patescibacteriota > Minisyncoccia > Phycocordibacterales > CAIZIN01 > CAIZIN01. The sequence continues at coordinate 943 of JBAXIZ010000126.1, read as the reverse complement.
ATAGTTATTATGGAAACAAGGTGGATTTGTTTTTAATTACAAATGTGAATTGTCCGGTAAGTGTGGGGGGTTTTGCTGTGCCATGTGTACCTCCTATATCATATCTTCTCGACAGAAACATAGAAACAAACACAATTTACAATTGGATAGTTGGAACAGATACTGTTAATAATCCTATTCCTGCAGGAAGTTATGTTATGAAAATTTGCGTAGCAGGAACAAGTAATTGCGATGTAAGTAATGGTGCATTTAATTTAACTTCAAATCTATTAAAGATCTGTCCATCACAAAAAATAGTGAATGCAATGCCATCTTATGGAGTAAGTGCAATTCCAGCTTCATATTTTATCCTTAATGGCCAAAGAAGGGAATTGTCAGAGTTTGATTTGAATTGGGTTGCAAGTTATTGTTCAGTTCCAACACAAACTGTCTATTAAAAAAATGAAACTCGGCATTTATAAACATTCGAAAAAGGGGACGGAATACAAAGTGCATTTTATCGCTAAGCATTCAGAGACACTAGAGGATATGGTGGTCTATGAAGCATTGTACAACAATGATATGTCGAAGTTTTGGGTACGGCCGATAAGTATGTTTGAAGAGATAGTAGAAATAAAAGGTCAGAAAGTTCCGAGATTCGTGTGGGTAAGGGAGAAATAAAATCAATGAGTAAAGAGAATTCAAAATCAAAAAAAATAATCATTCGCAATAGCACAGCAGAATTTATGATGTTTACTTCTGATGCAAAAGAAAATGGAATTGAAGTTCGTTTTGAAGATGAGAATCTATGGTTAAATCAGAAACTTATTGCTGAGCTTTTCAAAACCACAATTCCTAATATAAATACTTATTTAAAAAGTATATTTGATAATCAAGAACTAGAAGAAAATTCAGTTACTAAGGATTTCTTAATAACTGCTATGGCTGGTAAAAAATATAATAC
>JBAXIZ010000125.1:0-2236 GCA_037138095.1 bacterium | reverse complement strand
GATAGAGTACAGCTTCCTTTGTTACTGCAGGCCAACTGATTAGCCGACTAATATTTTTAAAATTGTCGAGATCAGGTTCAAATGCAATGACCATTGATAAGATTCCAAATTTTTTTGCTGCATCGAGTATGTTTTGTCCATCAAAAGTTCCAACATCAACGAATGCATTTGTTCCATCCCAAACTTTCAAATTTTCAGGAAAATACTGATGATCCATATCTGGTTCTGATAACAAATGTGGATCAAAGGAATATAAGAATTCAATAATTTGACTGTAAAGCAATTTACTTTGTTGTTCTTCAAATAAGGAGAGGCATTCTGTTAACCTTGTTCGGTTTTCTATGTAATAAGAAGGTTTTGTCAACCAAAAACAATCCCCAAGTTCCTCGGCGAATATGGCATGAAATTCATAAAAGGTAATAATGTTTGTAAATCCCTTTTGTTTAAGAAGGGTAATTATTGAAAATATATTCGAATTCTTTTCTCGGTTAAAAACAGCTATAATTACAGGCACATTCTTATTAGTTAATCGATCTTCGTCGATCAGCGAAATTACAGCAGTGGATTCTGAAAATTTTTCCTGCTGTGTATTACTTACAAGGTAATAATCAACTTCTTTACCTATACCATTAATAATACTCTTGACTCTTTTACCTGTATTACCAGCGCCAAAAATAATAAATGTATTATGTGTAAAAAATTGTTCATTTGTAATCATATTATTTCATTATGTAAATTGGGTGGCTAATTTTTAGTGAATTAACAGTGTTACGAATTTCTTCATGATGTAAAGCTGAACAAATGACAACTGCGCAGTCAGTATTTGCAAGAAAATCAGGTGTATGAATTGATAATCCATACAATTTCTTGCCTTGCTTATTTGAATCTGAATCAATAAATCCCTTAATATTGCATTTACCCAGAGTGGAATTCGCCAACAATCTTAAGGTAAACTGACCTGCTCCCCAAATAATGATTGGTTCCTGTTTTTCAACCAATTGCTTAATCAAATTATCGTTTTCGTCCTGCTTTTTAGATTGTTCGAGGAACTTGTTAAAACTTTCTTTTGCGAGCGGTGAATGAAGCTGATTTGAAGCATTTCCTTTTTTCATCCGAAAAACGGAATAGATAGCAGGGTATTTTTGAGTGCTTGATACATTGAGCTCAATTGATTTTGCTTCAACCAAGGTATATTCTTTTGAAATAAAAAGATTTATAAGGGAATTCTCCTCAAAGTGGTTAATATGCTCACAATCGATGTAATAATAGGGCACAGAGTAATAATCAGCATAGCTTGAAGCATCAGGTACCTCAATGTAGATGATGCCATTATCATTAAGTTTTGCTGAGATATTTTCAACAGCATTTTTTAAGTCATAAATATGCTCAAAAACATGCGTTAGAATGATGCAATCAAATTTTTCTTGAATTTCATTAAAGGCGGAAGAAAAAATATCCCCAACGACACATTTAATCCCTAGCGATTGAACGTGCTGAACACAGGATAAAGAGGGATCTACTCCCAGGATATTATAATACCCATTTTTTCTTAGGACATTTAACAGGCCACCGTTGGCACAACCAATATCAAGAATAGAATCAGACATTTTGGGAAGCAACCGGTGAATAACAGATGCCGTTAACTCCAAACGCTTTAGATCTAACTGATTAATTCCTCCTCCAGTAGCTGTTTCTAAATCTTCATATTTTGATAGCCGTTTATAATAATCATTATAAGTATCCTGGTCAGAAGGCGTATCGGCGAATACAAATCCACAGTTTAGGCAACAAACTATATTATAATTTGCAGGTAAGGGTGAATCTTCCGGCTGTATAAATGATTGATTATGCAATACTTCTCCAAGCAAGCTATTGCAAACAGGACAAGTTCTTACAAGGTTGATTTTCTCCATAAAGGTTTTAGGTGAATATCCTGACTTGATTATTTTGGCTTTCCTTTTGGATGTAATTTTGAATTTGTTGCAGCCTGTTGTTTAACATATCCCCGGAAGTTTGAAGTTCAGCTAAATACCCCTTGGCTGTGTAGTCAATCGTTTCGCTGAAGTTCAAAACAGGATGCCAATTAAGTAATGTATTTGCCTTCGAAATATCCAGTTTAAGCAAACGGGCTTCATGTAAGGCATTTTCCGAAGGCGGCACCTCATAGCCGCCCTTTCCGGAGTAGCGAATCAACGATTCGATCAGATTCCGCACAGTCGCATGATTTGTTTCGACA
>JBAXIZ010000124.1:0-2256 GCA_037138095.1 bacterium | reverse complement strand
GAGAATAAGATTTCAAAGATAGAAACAGAAATTTCAGAAATAAAAGATGATTTAGAAAATAAATAAAGAATGACAAAAATAATTGCAACTCACGACGGTAAATTTCATGCAGATGATGTATGTGCGGTTTCTGCCCTAGCCCTTCTTATAGATGGGCCAATTGAAGTTATTCGTACAAGAGATCCAGAATTAATCGCCAAAGCAGATTTTGTGGTAGATGTGGGTGGTGTTTTTGATGAGGGGAAAAATCGTTTTGATCATCATCAAGAAGTGGGAGCGGGAGAAAGGGAAAATGGAATACCTTATGCAGCCTTCGGGCTTGTGTGGAAAACATATGGCGAAAAACTTTGTGGGAGTAAGGAGGTGGCCAAAATGATTGAAAAAGGAATCGTTCAGCCTGTTGACGCTATTGATAATGGTGTAGACCTTGTTGTTTCAAAATTTGATGATATAAAACCTTTTGATCTTGGGTGTATAGTAAATGCCTTTAGACCCACTTGGAAGGAGGGGGAGGAAAATATCGACATTGCTTTCGCTGAGTTAGTGCGGTTTATGAAAACTCTTTTAGCGCGGGAAATTATGAGAATGCGTGCAAAGGTTGAAGTAGAAACTGCTGTAATTAAAGCTTATGAAAATACAAAAGATAAGAGAGTTATAATACTTGATATGCCTTTTTCTCGAGAGGATGTTGTTGATGTGTTATATAAATATCCGGAACCTTTATATTTTTTACGACCAGTGACAACTGGTGATGAGTGGCCTGTTGTTTGTGTTCGGGATAACCCCCAAAGTTTTGTAAACCGAAAAGATTTACCAAGAGAGTGGGCGGGGAAAAAGGGGGAGGAATTTGCAAAAATATGTGGAGTACCAGATGCTATATTTTGTCACAGAACTCTTTTTATGGCAGTTGCAGGAAGTAAAGAAGGCGCGATCGCACTCACAAAGCGAGCGCTTGAGTTATAAAGTGACAAAAAACAAGGAATGGAATGACTATGTTTTTTGTCATCCTCGAAATCTTTTCAGCGGAAAAGATTATCGGGGATCCAGGTCTGATTTTTTTAATTATGTATCTAAAGAAAAATATGCTAAGCTGTGCAATCAAGTAACTCAAATGTCAAAAATGTTATCGGGATTCATTAAAATCCTGTAATTTACAACTTTACAAACTTGATAACTTTATAAACTTTAAAACTAACATAATATGGCCTTTGTTGATGAAATAAGAATACATGCGAAAGCGGGAGACGGTGGAAATGGAGTGGCTAGATGGCTACATGAAAAGGGTAAAGAATATTCTGGTCCTGCTGGGGGAAATGGAGGTCGCGGAGGCGATGTTTATTTTTCTGCGTCTTCAGATTTGGCTTTGCTTTCAAACTACCGACATCAGAAACTTTTTAAAGCTGTACGTGGCACTGATGGTGGTGGAAAATCTTTATATGGAGAAAATGGCGCAGATTGCGAAATTGCAGTACCTGTCGGTTCTATAATTACAGACCTTACTCATGATAAAAAATATGAACTTCGCACTGTAGGTGAAAAGGTAAAAGTTCTTGAAGGTGGGCGAGGTGGTTTAGGTAACGAACATTTCAAAGGTTCTAAAAATATATCTCCAGAAGAATTTACTTTAGGAAAAGAGGGTGAAGATGCGGATTTTTATATAGAACTTGAGCTTGTGGCTGACATAGGAATCATTGGCCTTCCAAATGCTGGAAAATCATCTTTGTTGAATGCAATTACAAATGCTCGTGCGAAAGTTGGAAATTTTGAATTTACAACTTTAGAGCCAAATCTCGGTTCCTTATATGGAGTAATCTTAGCTGATGTTCCGGGACTTATTGAGGGTGCAGCAGAAGGCAAGGGTCTTGGGCATAAATTTTTGAGACATGTAAAAAGAACGAATCTTTTGCTTCACTGCATTTCTGCCGATACAGAAAATTTTGAAGATGCTTATACTACGGTTCGAAAGGAACTTGAGAAATTTGACCTCGAGTTGGCACAAAAAGAAGAAATAATTTTGATTACAAAGACTGATATGGTGGATGAAAAAACTTTAGCCACACTTGTTAAAAAATATTCAAAAACCCACAAAGTCCTTACTGTTTCAATCCTCGATGATACCTCTCTCAAAAACCTTTCAGATACTCTTGTAAAAATTGTAAAGAAATAACAATATATCAAAGAAACCTTTTACGGGAAAAAATAAATAATATTAAATTATTATATGTAATTCTAGCGTACCGGCCGGTACGCTAGAAT
>JBAXIZ010000123.1:0-2260 GCA_037138095.1 bacterium | reverse complement strand
TGTGTGGAGTGTGTTTCGATAATCGACACAAAATACAGAGTGAGTTCAGGTTGGTACCTGAACGCAAGGCCGGAAGCTGACGAGTTGAGGTGTGGTCAGAAAATTTTTCAGCAGAAAAATATTTGTGACAAGCGACAATATTTTGTGTCGTCCTCGGTACCCCGGGGATCCATACAAATTATAATTTTTAATTTCAAATTTTTAATTTTTAAATAATTTCTTAATGATTAAATTCTAAATTAACTATTAAAAACTACTACATTAAAAAATAAAACATCATCTTCCTCAAATAACTCAATAAACTGGAATGTGAAAATTACAAAATTAAAGCATTATTTAAAAATTAAAAATTATAAAATTAAAAATTATTCTAAAAGAATTAACATATGCCCGATTCAAATCAACAAACAAACCAAAGTGGAAACTCTGGAGCTCGCCCACAAAATAACAGTAGGCCTCACAGAACTCCATATCATGCGCGAGCTAATTCTTCTGTGCCTGTAAAACGTTTTGACAACAACAGCCCTCGAACTCATTTTAACCCAATGAACAGGAATGCTGTTATTTCTCATAACGCACCCGCACAGAGAATTCCTTCATCCCCTCGCCCAAGCTTTATCCAAAGCGTCATAAATCACAAAAGCACACAGCCAAACCGCATACCAATTCAAAATGCAAATCAAAAATTTGTTGTTAAAAACCCAGCGCAAAAAACACCGACTGCACGAAAGTCTATGAATTTTCGAAGTGCTCATGTAAAAATGCCGACAACAAGGCCAACCCACGGGCCAAAACCTCTTCCCCGAGCAAAAGGAAATATTCCTCCAATTGCCGATAATGTAATTCGTATTATTCCCCTAGGAGGCGTGGAAGAAATCGGCCGAAACATGACCGCCATCGAAAACAAAGATGACATAATCATTATCGATGCCGGCTTTCAATTTAAAGACGATAGTACACCGGGTATTGATTATATTATCCCAAACACACAATACCTTGAAGAAAGACAAGATAAAATTCGAGGAATACTTATCACTCACGCCCATCTCGACCATATCGGAGGGATCCCCTACGTTATGCCACGTATTGGAAATCCACCAATGTATACAAGAAATCTAACGGCTCTTATGATACAAAAACGTCAGGCAGAATTCCCTCACCTAGAACCGCTCAATATTAAAATCGTTGAAAAAAATGACACTATAATTCTTGGTAAAACAAAAATAAAACTTTTTGGTGTAACTCATACCATTCCAGACTCAATGGGTATTGCAATAGAAACACAATGGGGTTCCATCGTAACACCGGGAGACTTCAAACTTGAACATGTTAATGGCATACCAACGGCTAGAGAAGAAGCTGAATATGCAATGTTTAAAGACCACAAAAGTCTTCTTCTTATGGCGGACTCAACAAATATTGAAAACCCAGGTTTTTCTACTCCTGAATCTCTTGTCCACGAAAATCTAGAAAATATTATCCGAGAAATTAAAGGTCGTCTTATCATTGGTACTTTCGCATCACAGTTTCAGCGAACAATGAAGATAATTCAAATTGCTGAATCTCTTGGTAAAAAAATCGTTATCGAAGGGCGTGCAATGAAAGAAAATATTGAAATTGCACAAATCGCCCAAATGATTTCAATTAAAAAAGATACAATAATAAATGGCCAGGATTTAGACAAATACCCGCCAGACAGAATAGTTGTACTCGCCACAGGGGCTCAGGGCGATGAGTTTGCCGCTCTTATGCGTATGGCAACAAAAACTCATAAATATTTCCGTCTTAATGAAAGAGATACCGTGCTTTTCTCTTCTTCTATTATCCCCGGCAATGAAAAAGCTGTTGCAAAATTAAAAGACAATATTGCAAGACAGGGAGCAAAAATAATTCACTACAGAACTTCAGAAGTTTTCATTCACTCCACAGGGCATGCAAATCGAGGTGAAATCGAATGGCTACACAAAAAAATAAAAGCAAAATTCTTTATACCTGTTCATGGAAGCCATTACAATGTTCGCTTGCACGCCGACCTCGCTGAATCTTTGGGTATGCCAAAAGAAAATATTGCAGTTGCAGATGACTGCTCTATTGTTGAAATTACAAACGGTGAAAAAATATCTATACGAAAAGAAAAAGCCGGTGAAGGTTTGGTGGCTGTTGATGGATTTTCAATTGGAAATGTTCAAGAGGCGGTTATTCGTGACCGACAAACACTTTCAGAAGATGGTATTTTCGTGGTGGTAGCTAGTGTTAATAC
>JBAXIZ010000122.1:0-2307 GCA_037138095.1 bacterium | reverse complement strand
TTTTTAGGCATTTCCCCCTCAACAGAAGTTTCGTCAAATTCATCTTTACCTTTTATAAAATTAAAAACGATTTCTGCGTCTTCAACTGTTTTTGCTATTGGGCCAATCACATCTAGAGAAGATGCCATTGCCATTAATCCATGACGTGACACAGAACCATATGTAGGTTTCAATCCCACAACTCCACAAAAACTAGCTGGCTGGCGAATAGAACCACCAGTATCAGAACCGAGAGAAACAAGCGCCATATCACCTGCCACAGTTACAACAGAACCCCCCGAAGAACCTCCCGGAACTCGAGTTGTGTCATTTGGATTTTTAGATGGGCCATATGCAGAATTCTCTGTTGAACCACCCATGGCAAATTCATCCATATTTGCACGACCTAAAATAACAGCCCCCGCTTCTTTCAACTTTTTAATTACGGTTGCATCGTATGTAGCTTTATAATTTTCTAGAATTTTAGAGCCAGCACTTGCTACCTTTCCTTCAAATAAAATATTATCTTTTATTGCAAAAGGAATACCTGTAAGCATTGTAGCCTTTCCGCTTGCAATCATTTCATCAGCTTTTTTTGCCTGTTCTATCACGTCATCATAAACACCTAAATATGCATGAAGCTCCGTATTTTTATTTTCAATTTCTTTCAAATACGCTTCAGCAAGTAGAACAGCTGTATACTCTTTTTTTATAAGAGCATCATGAGCTTTTTTTATTGTAATATTTTTTAAATCAATCATTTGAATTTGGCTAACACTCAAGATTGTCATTCCCGCGAAGGCGGGAATCCACGAATTAATTTAATGGATCCTCGCATTCACAAGGATGACAGAGGGTGCTAAGTTATTTTTTACGAGTTATAAGTTATATGTTATTTGTTATATATTATTTGTTAGCTTATTCAGAAATTAAACCTAATATTTTTTTAACTTTAATATAGTTTCCTTCTTTTCTTGGTGCCGAATTCACAAGCTTCTCTCTGTTTATTCCGGTTTCATTTGGGTTTATATCTTCTCGCATAATATTTGTAGAATAAAAAGTCGCCTCAATGTCTGTATCTGAAGACACCTGCTTTACTTGCTCTACATAGCCCAAAATAGAGTCTAGGCTAGAGCCTAACTCCTGTGCTTCCTCATCACTAAGGTGAACCCTACTCAATTGAGCCAATTTTTTAACGTCTTTTATTTCCATATGTAGATATTACCATTTATAAGTCAAAATTCAAAAGGCAAAAGTTAAAAGTGACACAAAATAAGAAATGTACTCATGACTATATTTTGTGTCATCCTCGCTGTAATCAGCGGGGATCCAAGTCTGCATTAAATTCTTAATTAACTTGGATCCCCGGGAGTACCCGAGGATGACAACACAGGAAGCAGAAAAGGAATTAAAAATTAAAACATTATTTATCCCAAATAATGCAATAAACTGGGACATGAAAATTCAAAAATTACAAAATTAAAAATTGTCCAACATCTCAATAAACTCGCTCTCTTCCAATATTTTCACCCCAAAATCCTTTGCTTTACTGAGCTTCGATCCTGCATTCTCCCCCGCCACCACATAAGTAGTTTTTTTAGATACCGAGCTTGAAACATCTCCACCAAAAGATCGAATTTTTTCTTCGGCCTCAATGCGAGAAAGTTTCTCCATTGTCCCCGTAAGTACAAAAGTCATACCGTCTAATTTTTTTGTCCCCGCTTCTTGTTTTGGATTTTCTACCTGAATTTGTTTTAGCAAATCTTTTAATAAATTTTTGTTTGAAGAATTTTCAAACCATTCCACCAAAGACTTTGCCACAATATCTCCTACTCCGAAAACATTCATAAAATCTTCTTCACTTGCTTTTGCAATTTTTTCTATACTTCCAAAATTATTTGCAATATCATAAGCGGTTTCTTCACCCACTTGCGGAATTGAAAGCGAAATTATTAATCTCGGTAGTGTAACTTTTCTCGCTTTCGCAATTGCTTCAATTAAATTTTCTGTTGATTTTTCTTTAAACCCCTCTAATCCCAAAATATCTCCAGCTTTTAATGTGAATAGATCTGCATATGTAGACATAAGCCCAGCGTCAAGCAAAGCGTCAACAATCCTTGGGCCCAAGCCATCTATATCGAATGCTCCCTTGCCCACAAAATGATACCATTTTCTTTTTTCTTGTTCATAAGAATTGTGTACACACTTCCACGCGACCTGCCCCGGCACTCTTTCAATGGATCCGTCACCACCGCAAACAGAAACTTTTTTAGGAACATGATATTCCTTTTCATTTCCTTTTCGTAACTCTTTCAAGACTTTTACAAT
>JBAXIZ010000121.1:0-2319 GCA_037138095.1 bacterium | reverse complement strand
TGTTTCCTTATGAGCGAAGCGAATTAGGAATACAAGAAGTACCCTTGTGGCATAGAGCCTAACAGCTTTCCCTAAAGCTAGCCCAATCCTCCAATTTCTGGTATATTTATTAAAGCTATTAAATAGTCACTAAAATTATGTTAGACATCAAATTCATCCGAGAAAATAAAGAACTTATTACCCTAGGTGCCAAGAAAAAGCACATGGACTTCAATGTCGATGCTCTTATTGAGGTAGATGACAAACGCCGTGAACTTTTAGCTTCCATAGAAAAGAAGAAAGCCGAACAAAATGATGTAAGCCGAAAGATTGTTGGTGCCCCCCAAGAAGAAAAAGAAAAATTTGTCTATGCAATGCAACTTGTTAAAAATGATTTGCAAAAAGAAGAAGAAAAATTAAAAGAAATAATGATGGAATGGCAGAAGCTGATGGTGCAAGTGCCAAACATTCCAGATATGACAGTGCCAGAAGGCGAGAGTGATGCAGACAATCAAGAAGTACGAAAGTGGGGAGATGTTCCGGAATTTTCTTTCAAACCAAAAAGTCATATTGAACTTGCTGCTTTGCATGATATGGCCGACTTTGAACGAGGTACAAAAGTTGCTGGCTTCCGTGGATATTTTTTAAAAAACGATGGGGCAAAGTTAAGTTTTGCAATTTGGCAATATGGTATGGATTTTTTCACTTCACGCGGGCTTGACCCAATGATCGTTCCATCTCTTGTACGAAGAGAGTCTCTTCTTGGCACGGGCTATCTTCCTCAAGGTGAAGATGATTTGTATAAAACTCAAGACAATGATTATCTTGCTGGCACAGCCGAAGTTGCCACAATGAATTATTATTCCGACGAAGTGATTGATATAAAAGACCTTCCTAAAAAGATACTTTCATTTTCTCCGTGTTTTCGTCGCGAGGCAGGAAGTCACGGAAAAGATACAAAAGGTTTGATGCGTGTGCATGAATTCTACAAACTCGAGCAAGTGATCCTTTGTGAAGCAAGTCATGAAGCATCTGTAAAATTTCATGAGGAAATAAATGCAAACACAGAAGCTTTTGTTCAAAGTCTTGGTATCCCATACCACACTGTTGCAAACTGTGGTGGTGACTTGGGGCTAGGCCAAGTAAAAAAATACGATATTAATCTTTGGATACCTTCAGAAAATACATATAGAGAAATTAGCTCGGCTTCATACTTCCACGACTTTCAGGCAAGACGACTAAATATTCGATACCGAGATACAGAAGGTAAAATGCGTTTCGTCCACTCTTTAAATTGTACAGCGATTCCAACACCTCGCTCTTTGATTTCCATAATGGAAAATAATCAGCAAGCAGATGGCTCAATTAAAATTCCAGAAGTGCTACAAAAATACATGGGGAAGAGTGTAATAGAAGCTCCAAAGGAAAAAAATGTCTCGGATCAAATATAGATCAGCAGAAGTTTGGGAAAAGCGACGTCGTTTTGCGAGAAGAATGACATTAATTTTTAGTATCTCAATAATTTTAATTGTTGTTGGTACTATATTTTTTTTACGCGCCGAGGCTATTCAAATTCGAGATATTAACATAGAGGGTACAAATATAATTGACAAAAAAGAGATTAAAGAATTTGTTGATGCATCACTTTCAGGAAATTATCTTTGGGTTATTCCAAAATCAAATACATTTTTATATAGCGTGAAAGATTTAAATAATGCTTTAGTGAAAAAATTTCCCGGTATTTTTTCTTTAAATGTTGGTAGGGAAGGTTTTAAGAAAGTTTATATAAAAATAGTCGAAAGAAAACCTCAGGCTCTTTGGTGCAAAAATGTAGAAGATGAAAATCCTCCAGATTGTTATTTTGTTGATACTTCTGGTGTGGTTTTTGCGAAGGCTCCATTTTTCTCTGGTAATGTGTATTTTGTGTATAAAGGAGATCTGGGCAAAGAAGACCCTCTCGGCGCACAAATATTCACAGCTCAAGATTTTTCTGAGTTTGAGGCTTTTGTAACTCAGGTGGGTAAAAAGCTGAATATTTCTATAGTTGGAGTTGAATTAAAAGATCAGGGTGATTTTGATTTTTTGCTTTCCTCTGGTGCTCGCATAATGCTTAATAAAAATATTTCTTATGATGATATGTTTAACAATATGGATGCCGTTTTGAAAAGCAAAGAATTTTCTTCATCAACAATTAATTCTTTAGATTATATGGACATGAGGTTTGGTAATAAGGTTTACTATAAGGCCAAATCAGCACCAAAATTCTAGGGCAATTTTGGTGCTGATTTAATTTTTAAGCACAAATTTTCATGTCCCAGTTTATTGCATTATCTGGGATAA
>JBAXIZ010000120.1:0-2348 GCA_037138095.1 bacterium | reverse complement strand
TCAGAAAATTCGGCGCGCTTGCGCGCACGGTTTTGTTTTGGAGGAGGAGGTTCGAGCCAAAGATTTCTTTGGCACAGACCTTTTTAGCAAAAAAGTCTGAATCCCGAGCGATTCCATTAAGGTTTTGAGCGGTTTTTAACCAGTCTAGTAGCGGTTCGAGCCAATCATTTTGTTTATGTGAAAAATTCGTCATTTCTTCCTCGAGCGACTTCTTTTGCAAAATCAATTTTCCCTTTTCAACACGATATATTTCTTTCTCAATATCTTGGTCAAGATAACCATTTAGAAGTCGCTCTAACTTTTGTGAAATGACTGAAATTTTTGCTTCGTTTTCTTTCACACCAGCACCGCCAGATTGAACGGAGTTTTTGAAATCTGCTTTGGCCATTTTCTCTAATTCCTCCGCCCAATCTTTTGGCAATGAAACTTTTTTAATTAGGGATGATAACTGGCGATTTAATTCTTCTTGTCTGATACAAGGTTGCGAACACTTTACCAATTTGTTTTTCTTGGTGCAATGATAGTAAGTGTAATAATGAACATTGCCATTTTTCTGCTTTTTGATTTTGTATTCGCCAGTTATCATCATTCCGCATTCGGCGCAAGAAATCAGACTGCAAAACGGTTGCGGGTCATTTTTCACTTTTCGATTTGGCAAACCGCGTTTTTTCATCATTTCTTGCGCCGAATCAAAAAGTTTCTTGGAAATGATGGGCTTGTGTTTGCCTTCGTGCAGTTCGCCTGCGTAATTGAATAATCCAGTATAGAAAGGATTTGATAAAAGATAAGTCACGCGGTTTTTGTGAATTGGCTTTCCTGTCCGAGTGACAATTCCAGCTTTTGCCAAAAAGTTTGCGATATCTTCTAGTCGCTGATTTCCTTCTTCGTATTTTTCAAAAGCCGAGCGGATAATTTTAGATTTTTTCTTTTCCACCACAATGGTTTTTGTCCGTGAATCATTGATGTAACCGATTGGCGCTCGGCTGGGAAAAATACCCATTCGTACTTTTTGGCGAAGTCCACGTTTTGTATTTTCGGACAGGGAATCCACATAGTATTTACTCTGTACAAAGGCCATAGACAGCGAGAATTTGCCTTGTGGCGTGTTTTCAAACCAATGCGAGGGAAACTTCAACATCTCTAATTTTCCGATGTCGAGGAAGTAAATAATCTGTCCGCCGTCCACCGAATTGCGGGCTAAACGATCGGGGTGCCAAGAAATGATACCCGTTACTTCGCCTCGTTCAATCCGTTTCAACATTTGTCCGAAGATAGGGCGACCAGGAATTTTCGCTGATTGCTTTTCAATAAATTCCTCCGCGATTTCCAGATTTTGCTCGCGGGCAAATGTCCGCAATTCGGTGAGTTGGGCGTCGATTGATAAAACTTGCTTGTCCTCGACATCAGTGCTCTTACGAGCATACAAAAAGAATTTTTGCATAAAATTTATATCTTAAGCAGAAATGGCTGTTTCAGTGTTGTAACCCTAACGCAAAGTTAAGATATCTGAAACAGCCATTTCTGCCACTTTGCTAATAAATCGGTTACAACACTTTTAGTATAGCAAAATATTTCCAATAACAAAAATTCTTTTTGGTTTTTAAAAAATCTGAATTTGTATCGCTCGGGATTTCGAACCTCCTCCTCCAAAACAAAACCGTGCGCGCAAGCGCGCCGAATTTTCTGAAATCCTCTGAAAAAATGGGGGGAAATCAGTGGGACGCCCTTCGGGCGTCCCACATCTTGGCTCGTCAAAATCCGTTAAGTTCTGTTTTGGTGGAGATGGCGAGAATCGAACTCGCGTGCATAAGAGTATCCTAATTGCTTCTACAAAGTTTAGTCAATTTATTTCTGTCTTGCGACAGACTTGAGTTAATAATTTTAGAATTAACAAAATGATTATTAACCTAGCCCCTTATTTAGTTACCAGTCGAGACACTCTGGCAATATAATCTAATTTTATGTCACCCACACTTGTTTATTAGATATGGACAAGATGGATGCCGCTCAGGCGTTAATCGTAAGATTAAACAGCGTAAGCGAAAGCAAAATTGTTGGCCGCAAAATATGGGGACACAACAGACTTTACTCTTGAAACAATGCTATTAGCAGTTGTTTGTTTATTAACATTTTAGGTGTGTATAATAATGCACCACTTTGCGCAATCAAGGACAGATCAGATGTCTAGGCCAATCATCCCCGAATTTGTCTACTAACAAATTCGTGCCGCAAGATTTTTCATCCCTAAAATGGATTAAAAATTTGTGGCCAGAATTTACTAGGCGGAGCGGGTGAAATAACTAAATTATTCACGCTTCACCCTTCCCGAGTACGGGTGGGTCCTACGC
>JBAXIZ010000119.1:0-2377 GCA_037138095.1 bacterium | reverse complement strand
CGGCAAAAGTATATGGTATCCAAATAGTGAGGCAGAGAAGAAAGAAATGAGTGATCATTATGATTTACCCGAAGAAAAGAGAAAAGGAACCAACTATGAGAAAAAATTAGATTATGCTGAGAAATTCACCGATTCTCTGTTCAAAATAGATTCACCTAAATATGTTGGGATACCGAAACATGAATTTGAGAATAGTACCAAATTACTAGAGTATGTAGAAAAGTTGTTAGACAAAAAAGAAACAACTACCATTAAAAAAGAAGATGTTGTTCCGCAACATAATAATACAAATAAAATCATTAGTGTCCTTATATATTTGTTAACAGTCTTTTTTATAATCCTAAAATTGACTGATGGAGTTGACTGGAATTGGTTTGCAGTCATATCTCCTGTCTTAATTTGGGAAGGATTTGGTTTTGTAATAGGTTTTTTGAGAGCCCTCGCTAAATAATATGGAACAAATAAATTTAAATCAAAAATCTTGGTATCGTGGATTGAAAGTATTTTTTGTACTTGCATTTTTACTTGCGCAAGGGCTTGGTTTCTTAATAACTTATAGTATTACAAGCGAAAAGGTTTCTTTCGTAAAATGTGATAATGGTAAGGAATTTGAAAATCCATATTTTTATGCAGACGATAAAGAGAAATTAGTTCTGTTTAAAAAATGTGACATAACAGCCTTTTTGTTACAAAAATCTGAAGTGAAAGGTATTTTGACAGATGCGCAAATGAAAGAGCTTAGCGTTCAAATTTCTCAAATGCAAGATAACGGCGTATTGCAATCAGAGATGCAATTAGTAGTTGATGATTTCAAGCAAAAACATGCAGACAGAACTCCTAACAACAATACTACAAAATCTTACACTGTTGAGGAATTAACCAAATTGTACGGACACGATTTCAACGATTCTTTTACAGTGGCGGGCAGTGATAGTCATTGGGTCGCTAATTTTACTTTTCAAGATAAAGACAAATATTCACTCGCAACGAAAGCAATCTATTATGTTCTCTCTTTCTTCATTGTTAGCGTGATATTCTGGTTTATTAGCAGGACATTTTTCTACATTTTTGCCAAAGAAAAATTCTTGAAATTTCCAGTGAAGTAAATCGTCTATTATGGTATAATCCAAAGTATATGAAAAGCACAAAATCAAAATTGATCGAAAAAGTAGCCTCAAAAAAGGTTTTGAAGCAAAACCCCGAGGCATTGAAATCTTACGGCTACTACAAAGAAACTTCCGACCTTATTGATCGGGCTGATATTGCGTTGGGTAGAAAACCAGCTTTCAAGGTAGCTAACGGCTCAACAATTAATTTTGAAATTAACCAGTATGGAGTCTCCTCAACCACAGCGTAAAAAATTTAAGACGACACAAGATTGGCACGACTATTTTGGTGGCGCACAACAATCAGGACAACCGATAACCACCAAAGATTTATTTGCACTTCGCAAGGCGTGTTACGAGGAAATTGAAAAACATCGTGGTCGTCCACTTTTAATTTACGCTACAAAATTTTTGGAAGGTGTTCCGCAGGGTGCACCAAACTCTATTGATTTGTCCGATGTGGACGGTTTCACCGATCTAATCAATTCAGTAAAAGGTAGTAAATCAATTGATGTCATTTTGCATAGTCCGGGCGGTAGACCAGATGCAACGGAGCGTCTTGTTTGTTTATTGCGTGATAAGTTTGAGGAAATAAATTTTCTTATTCCTCACTCCGCCTATTCAGCAGCCACGATGTTGGCTTTGTCGGGCAATTCTATCGTTTTGCACCCTAGCGCAATTTTAGGACCAATAGACCCTCAAATAAATGGTGTTCCTGCTCGCTCTATCAAACGAGGTTTTGAAAAAGCAAAAGAGAGAATTGCCAAAGAAGGCCCTGAAGCTTTGCCTGCTTACATTCCACTCATCGAAAAATACTCGTTGGAACTTTTAGAACTTTGCGAAGATTCAGAAAAGTTATCAAAAGAGCTTGTTTCAACTTGGCTCAAAAAATATATGTTCAATGGCGAGAAAAATGTTGATAAGAAAATCAAAAAGGCGGTGAGTTATTTTTCTGACTACGATACACATTTGATGCACTCACGTCCTTTACCAATGGATAAACTTAAAGCCTTTGGTTTGAAGATTGAGCTTGCAGACGATACGCTTCAAGATTTATTGTGGGAGTCATACATCTTGCTCAACGGATTTTTCAACATTAGTCCATTTGTAAAGTTGTACGAAAGCGCACACGGCGTATCGTGGGGCAAGCAATTTCAGCAGATTGTTCTTGGACCGCAACCCCAACAACAAATCAAGCCAAAGCAATAATTCTGATTAGCCCGCCCGAAATTCGCCAAAAGAAATCAGCGGAGCAAATGGAAAATTCCTCC
>JBAXIZ010000118.1:0-2378 GCA_037138095.1 bacterium | reverse complement strand
CTGACGAGCCGAGGTGTGGTCAGGCAAAAATTCAGCAGAATTTTATGCTTGATCGAGCAAATTTTCAGTGAGCTCAGATAGGTATCTGAGCGCAAGGGCGGAAGACGACGGTCTGAGTGAGAAAGCATGAGTATGCTTTCGCAAGACCGGAGCGAGCGGAGGCGAGTGAGGTGGGGTCGCGTAAAAATTCAGTAGAATTTTATACGTGACATGTGGAAAAGATTTTCCAGCAGGAAAATACTTTTGCAGAAAATTATGCGTGACTTACATTGACGTTGTAGATATTAGATTTTAAACTTGGTAAACAAATTTGCGCGGTTAGCTCAGTTGGTAGAGCGCTACATTGACGTTGTAGATGTCATAAGTTCGAATCTTATACCGCGCACAAAATATAAAAGCCTGAGTAGGCTTTTATATTTTGTGCGAGCCGGAGCGTGACGACGCGAGGCGGGGTGAGAAAGCATGGATATGCTTTCGCAAGACCGGAGGCTGACGAGCCGAGGTGTGGTCAGGCAAAAATTCAGCAGAATTTTATGCTTGATCGAGCAAATTTTCAGCAGAAAATTATGCGTGACCACAAAATCATTATGAAAATTTTAGCCATTGAAACATCATGTGACGAAACTGCAATAAGCATACTCGACTGTGAAAAAGACACGGTGAATGTTTTAGCGCATAAAATAAATTCTCAAATCGAAATTCATAAAGAATTTGGAGGAGTGTTCCCTAGCCTTGCAAGACGTGAACATGGACTAAATTGTGTCCCTGTTTTAGAAGAAACATTAAAAGAAACAAAAATCCCATCTGAAACTTTTTTAATATCAGAAAATTTAAAAGAAGAGCTAAAGAATATTCTAGAACGAGAACCGAAACTTTTTGAACTCCTGATCCCCTTTTTAGAAAAAACTGGAAAACCAAAAATAGATGCAATAGCGGTAACAGAAGGCCCCGGGCTTGAACCTGCTCTTTGGGTTGGTATCACTTTTGCCAAAGCACTTTCTTTAGCATGGAACCTCCCAATTATTTCTGTTAATCATATGGAGGGGCATATTGTCTCAGCACTCCTCGTAGCTAACTCTCAAGCTACTTCGGCGCAGACTAACGCAGACTATACGCAGACTACGCAGACAAATGCGGACTTGGATCAAGAATATTTTTCTGCAGAAAAATTTCCTGACCACGACTCGACTCGTCAGTCTCCGTCCTTGCGCTCGGAAACTCTTCCGAGCTCACCCCGGGAGTACCCAAGGATGACAAAGGAATACAAGGATGACAGAAAATTAACAATTCAAAATATTGAATTCCCTGCTATTTCCCTACTTGTTTCCGGTGGGCACACCGAGCTTGTAAAAATCGATGCTATTGGAAGTTACGAAGTTATTGGTCGGACACGTGATGATGCGGTCGGAGAAGCTTTTGACAAAGTCGCTCGCATATTAGGACTTCCATATCCGGGAGGACCTCAGATATCGGCACTAGCAGAAATTTCGCGGAAGGTCGCAGACCGCACGCCGACATACGCAGAAAAGAATTCAGAATTCGAATCTATATCCATTCCGCAACTGTCCGCGTCTGGTCCGCGTCTGTCCGCGGGAGGCAGTACTCTGCCACCGCTACCTAGGCCAATGCTTCATTCGCACGATCTTGATTTTTCTTTTTCTGGACTAAAAACTGCAGTACTGTATATGGTGCAAAAAATTCCTGAAATGACAGAAGAAATAAAAATGCAAATCGCAAAAGAATTTGAAGACTCGGTGATTGAAGTTCTTGTTTCAAAAACCAAAACAGCAATCGAAACTTATGGAGCAAAAACATTAATTGTTGGAGGCGGTGTCATTGCAAACAAACTTCTTCGCCAAACTTTAGTAGATTCCCTTCCCCAAACAAAAGTTCTAATTCCAAACATGAAACTTACTACAGATAATGCGGTAATGATTGGTGTTGCTGGCTATCTTAAAATAAACCGCTCAAACTCTGCATATTCTACCGATTTGAAAGCCCAAGGCGGAATGCAGTTGACCAAAAACTAGCTTTATGCTATAATAGTGGGTAGATGTCCCCTCTTTTGCTGTGTTAATGCCACGTGACGAGTAGGGATCTGTACATTTAGAAAAATTTTGCAAATTGAAATCAAAAACAACCAGCCGGAAATTTTTGATTAAAAAGTACCCCCTTCAAAAGCAAATTTTTCGCCATGACCCCCTGAGCGCCACCACTTTTTTAACCTTTGGCGCCAGGGGTAACTTTTTGTCTATAAATAATCAACACGACACCAATACACAAATAAACAGAACGAATGACACGAATGAAATTCAACATGGATCCCCATGTATTATTCTGGTGAATAATCATGTAGGCCTCACCTCGTGCCGTCGCAC
>JBAXIZ010000117.1:0-2379 GCA_037138095.1 bacterium | reverse complement strand
CCAATAGATATTGCAACCCTCTATGCAGCAGAAGATGCTGACCTGTCTTTGCGTCTTTATTATCATCTGAAAAACGAAATAAGCATTAGTGGATTTACAGAGTTGATGGACAAAATAGAAATGCCTTTAATTCCAGTATTAGCGTCTATGGAAATGAATGGTTTTAAAATCGATATTAAGCTTTTGATGGAGCTTTCTAAAAAGTTTGGCTATCGATTAGCGGAAATCCAAAAGAAAATATATCGAATCTCAAAGAATGAATTTAATATCTCTTCACCGAGCCAATTGCAAAAAGTCTTTTTTCATGAATTGAAATTACAAGATAAGATTGAGAAAAATACTTTAAAAAAACTGCCAAGTGGTGGATATTCAACTGGGGCAGAGGAATTAGAAAAATTGCGAGGAACTAGCCCAATTGTCGAATTGGTTATAGAATTTCGTGAACTGTCAAAATTAAAAAATACCTATATTGACGCGCTGCCTGAGCTTATAAATATAAAAACTGGGCGAATACATACTAGTTTCAATCAGGCCATAACAGCAACCGGCCGGTTATCTTCAAGTAATCCTAATTTACAAAATATTCCTATTCGAAGCGCGGTCGGTCAGGATATTCGGAAAGCATTTATTGCAGATCGTGGTTTTTCCATCCTTTCTGCAGATTATTCTCAGATTGAACTTCGAGTAATCGCTCACATAGCTAAGGACGAAGCGATGATTAAGGCATTTATATCTGGTTGTGACATTCATACTTCAACCGCATCTAAGGTATATAGAGTAAAAGAAAATATGGTTACCCCTGAGATGAGAAGAAATGCCAAGGTTGTCAATTTTGGTGTTGTCTATGGGGTCTCTCCTCATGGGTTAGCGCGTCAAACAGAACTAGATTATGGTCAAGCCAAGGAATTTATAGATAAATACTTTCTAGCGCATCCGGGAATAAAAAAATATATGCAACAAGCCGTGATTGATGCGCGCGAAGCAGGATATGCAGAAACAATATTTGGACGCAGGCGATATTTACCAGAACTAAATGCCACGAACCATATTTTGCGCGGCTCCGCAGAAAGAATGGCTATGAACATGCCGATACAAGGCACGGCGGCTGATTTAATGAAACTAGCAATGATCAATATTTATCAAGAATTACAAAAGTTAAGTCCGAAGACCAAGATGTTGCTACAAGTACATGATGAACTAGTTTTAGAGGTGCCAGATACAGAGGTAAATGTTGTCTCAGCATTTATAAAAGAAAAAATGGAAAAAGTTGTTAAATTAGCTGTCCCAGTCACAGTTGAAATTGGAGTAGGAAAAAACTGGGGTGAAGCAAAATAGCTTGTATTTTATACACATAAACACTAATATTTATATAGTATAATAAAATATTTTCGGAGGGAGGTGAAGGAATGGATATTTTTGGTTTAAATGCTTGGTTCTGGGTTTCGGCTATACTCGCGTTAGTAATACTTTTGGTTATCGCGCGCTATGCTCCGAAAAAACCAATAGCAAAAAATAAAAAGAAAAAATAATTATATTAAAAGCTATTATTTTTTAAGGTTACATTGTTTGTAGCCTTTTTTATTTCCATTCTATAACTAATAGCTATCTTGATAATTTTCTTAACAGAGGTACAATTTATGTAGATAAGGAGAGGAGGTGACGTTCATGAGTATATGGATTTGGATAGTTTTGGTGGTGATTGTGATTGGTGCAGCTGGTTACTGGTATTATTCAAAAAAGAAGAAATAAATTAAGTCTTGCAATCATTGGAAGCCAATATTAATTGGCTTCTTTTTATATCAAAAAGTTGACTAATAATAAAAAGTATGTAATAATAATTTTTCGTACCTATGAAAAACTCAAAGGAGTTTCGATGAAAGTGGTTTTTGCTTGCTCATTTGGGAGCGGTCGAGCAAATTTCCGACTTGCAGAAGCAGCTGAGAGAATAGTGACTAAAGAAGAAACCAAATGTGTGATTATTGCCCAGTGGGAAGTGGCCAGGGAATTGGAAAAACAAAATATTCCGATTCTGCACGTTGTTGAACCAAATACAAGTGGCGCTTATCTGGACACAATAGACGTTTGGAACGAAGCAAAAATATGTCTCGCGCTCTATGATGCTGTAGAAATAATTATTGTGGCCCAGCCATTTATTCACGGCATATACATTGAGCGGATGATTGAAAAAGACGGTTATCAAGTCTGCCATAAATATGACAGGGAGATTGGGCGGATCGGATTTGATTCAGAATCGCAGCAATGGTGGACAAGAGGACCACTTCGTATGATACTTTATGTTCTTCTCTCGGTTTGTGGTTTAGAAAAATACTTTCGCTAAAGTTGTTAAGGGGCAGATGCATAAATGTGTCTGCCCCAATT
>JBAXIZ010000116.1:0-2383 GCA_037138095.1 bacterium | reverse complement strand
GTGAGGAAAGGTATTTTGACGTGCGTGAGTGGGTATTTCCGGACTTGTCTAATAACCTACCATCAAAATCATTGCACCCGTATTTTGTCATTCTCGACCTGATCGAGAATCCATTAATTCAAACTTAATAACAAAAAAGGCGCACCTAGGGAGAATTGCTTCTCCACTAGGGCGCCTTTTGAACAAGTTATTTTTCTTTGTCTTTGGTGATCGAGGTCACCAAATTGTCAACTTGAGCGAAATTACAGGTGAGTCCCTCATCCTTCGCATAAGCCGAGAGGATTTGGGCTTCCACAATCTTGCGTAAGCGGGGAATTTTCGCAAGTTCTTGGCGAGAAAGTTCAATAGACATTGACTTCGCGTCAAGTCTTTTGAGTTCCTCCCATGCCTCCATCGCCTCGCGAACATCCACCCTACGGCGGAGTTCAGTGAGCCAATAATCATTCCCCTTTTTGCCCAACGACTCAGAAGTCGCTGTGCCGATCCGAAGGGCCTCGGCGATGTGCGAGATATCTTCACGTTGTTCCTCGATGGAGCCAACGTCACCCTCAAGATTCGCCAATGCCTCGATAATTTCCTCAGGGGCCTCAACCTTTTTGGTTTGGCCTTGAGGAACCTCTTTTTTGTCCGGCATTTTTGCCAACCAAGTGCTGAAGACAGCGAGGCCGACGGCGATGATGATCAAGAGCCCGAATTGGCTCAACGTAAGACCTTTTCTGTTGACAATATTCATCTTGGTTTGTTTCCTTTTTTGATTTTTTTCCTTCAAAGCAACCCCTTATTGAGCCACTTTTACTACCCCCTATTATAGCATGTTATTTATAAAAAAGCAAGCCCGGTAGTGAATTCTTTATTAAGAATCTACTACCGGGCAAGCCCTTTGGAACTAGTTGGTAGTGAGTAGGTTGTAGTTTGTAGAAAATACAAATGTCAGGTTATCCACATTTAAATGTTTGATTTTTATACACATCTAATATATACTTAAATCATGACTAATCAATACATTAAATCACTTCGATTGAAGCGGGGTTTTTCTCAGTTAGAAATAGCTGGAAAGATCGGTATTTCTAGAACATCATATATTGCTTTCGAGCAAGGTAAACGAGAATTGACACTTACTGAAGCCAATGAAATATCTAAAATATTTGGAATATCACTAGAAGATATACAAATTGGAAAAAGCACAATGCCTGAAGTTATTTTGGAAAATAATAATAAAAAATCAAAAAATAAAATCGCTAATAAAACATATGAGCGTATATCTATCCCCCAAGAAAAAGTGGATAAATTTAAAAAAGTACTTTTATATGTATTGTCTAAAGTTGGAGGTAAACCAAATGTTGGGCAAACAGTTTTGTATAAACTATTATATTTTATTGATTTTGATTATTATGAAAAATTTGAGGAGCAGTTAATTGGGGCTAGGTATATGAAAAATACTCACGGTCCTACTCCCCTCGCCTTTCCTAAAATAATTAAAGCTCTGGAAGACGAAGGAAAAATTGAAGAGATTAAAAGTAAATTTTATAAGTATGACCAGACCAAGTACTTAATAAACCCAAAAGAATCAGTGGATCTAACTGGTCTATCTGGTCAAGAAATTGCGCATATTGACTGGGAGTTAAATCGTCTTTCTGACTTATCAGCAACTCAAATCTCTGCTTTGTCCCACAAAGACACTCCGTGGCTTGTGGCAAAGGATAAAGATATTATGGGGTATGAATTTGTGTTCTACCGTCCAGAAGAAACATCCGTAAGAGAATATGAACAACTTTAATCAATTAGCAGAATTTCAAAAGGAACTAAAAAAACTCAGTCAAAAATATCCGAGTTTGTATGAAGACCTAAAAAAAATAGAGGAGATCATAATTAAATATCCAACTGGGATAGGAAAAAATTTTGTTATTATCCATCATTCTGAAATTGTGGATATAATAAAAGCCCGCCTTGCCTGCAGAAGTCTAAAAGATCGGTCGGTACGACTTATTTATGCCTATCATAAAAACAAGATAGAATTCATACATATTGAACTATATTTCAAGGGAGATAAAGAAAATGAAAACAAGGAGAGGATTATTCAGTATTTAAAAGATGTGGAATAGTTTCCAAAGGAATAAACCTCTGGTTTTCTCTGAATTTTCTACTCACTACGCACTACTCACTACCCACTAATAGACCACTTCCCTTTTCTTAAAATTTTGTTATTATATCCATGTTCTACTAATATTTACCCTGTAGTGAGCTTTGCTCTACTACTAGGGTTCCGCGATAGTGGACATTGGGATGGGACCCAATGTGAAAGCCGGAGGATGACGTGAGTTCGGGATGGGACCCGAACGCAAGGTCGGAGCACGGCGGTGCGAGACATGGTGAAAAGATTTTT
>JBAXIZ010000115.1:0-2395 GCA_037138095.1 bacterium | reverse complement strand
CCCAATAGTAATTATTGGATGTGTAAGACACACTAACATTATTTAAAATTGGAGTATTTAGTTGATCTGAGGAAATGAATGTTAATTTGTAATATAAGGCACCACTCCACAAAAGGCCCGCAAGATTAATGCTGTTTGTCCCGACGGATAAGGTGTCATAACCGTCTTGCACACCAAGAGAGCTGTACCAAGAGTTTCCGTCCTGACTAAATTGGATTTGTGCGCCCGCGTTTGGCGGAAGAGAAGATATGGTATATCCAAAACTATTTATAGAAGAGACGCCGTCAGTTGGAAGAAAATTAATTGATGTTAATGTTCCGCTAGAGGAATATGTATAAAAAGTACCGTCAAAAGATATATAAGCTACAGTAACAGAATTTAAAACCGGAGTCCCTGTCCCATCTGAAATAAATAAAGATTTGTAGTAGAAAAATGCTTTTTTCCAACCCATATTTGAAAGGTCAATTGTATTTTCACCTACAGAAAGAGTCGTCCATCCGTCCAATACCCCTGTTGCACTGTACCAACTTGTTTCATCATAGCTAAATTGCATCTTCAAGCTTGTGCCAGAAGGGATTGCAGATGCATCATAGCTCACACTGTTTATCATCGATGCCCCAGTAGTCGGAAGGAGACTTGTTGATATAACAACACCGCTATCCGAATATGAACCTGATGAAAGAATTGTTGGAGGAAGTAGAAAAACGTAAGAGATAAAAAATATTACCACCAAGAACAAAAACTTATATTTATTGACTATTTTTGTAATGAAATGTTTAAACATGACGCTGAATAAATGAAAGAGAAAACCCAGACCAAATTTCAAACTTATAATCATAATAATAACATTTTTTTCTATACAATACAATTTTATTTACCCCCCGACACAACCGTGGACACTTCTCTCTTTATACCAATCTTATTAAATTTTTCATCAATATGAATGAAGTTCTTCAAATCCGAAGACACGCACTCCAAAAGCATCTTTTTACGAAGTTTATAAGATTTATAATGGCTTATCATACCTAGATATGAATTAATACACGCCACTGCTTTTTTATTATTTTTATCAATATCCTCTATATCTGTGCCATTTTTTTTCAAGATACCATTAAATTCTTGAATCTTTTTATAAAAATTACCTTTTACGCTATTTCTAATATAAATGCGATATGGTTTTATAAATGCTCCTAAAAACAAAACTCCGTTGTTGATATGTTGAAGATATATCTTTTTAGGATGCAATTCAAGCAAAAGTTCATCCTTCAAATATTGTCTTATGGTGGGAATTATCGATTTTAAATAATCCTTGTCTCTATGAACAATAACCATATCATCAACATATCTGCCATAATATTTACAACCAAGCTGATATTTAACAAACTGGTCAAAATCATTGAGATATACATTTCCAAATAGTTGTGAGGTTAAATTACCAATTGGCAACCCTGTATCTTGTTTTGCATAAAATAAACTTTTTGATTTTGGCAACCCTCGCCAATTTTCCTTACTTCCTTTTATAATACAATTTTTTGTTGGGTCATGAAATATGACTTGATAAATTAACTTTAACAACCACATAGTATCAAATGTTTGTTTTACTTTAACATTATCTAATCGAGTTAGTTTGTTTTCAATCTTTTTATATAAAATATTTTTATCAATAGACATAAAATACCCTTTGATATCTAGTTTTAAAATGTAACAATCTTCTGTATAATTTTCTGAACATGAACGAATAAAATGATTTAATCTCTTTATCCCATATGATGTACCCTTACCCACTCTACAGCTATAACTATCATTAATAAATAAACCTTCAAAAATAGGATTGATGTAATTAAAAATAAGATGATGAACAATCCTATCCCTAAAATCCGCAGCAAAAATTTCTCTCTTTAACGGTTTAAATGATATGAAGCAAAAACTTTTGCTAATTGCGTATGAACCAGCACAAATTTCTCGGCTAAGCTCTATAAGTTTTTTCTCATAATCTATTTCAAACTTTAACTGACTCATTGTTCCCCGCTTATTTTTACGAGCTAAATAATACGCCTTAAACAAATTTTTTAATATATTTTTATTCATATTTTTAAAATAATATTGCTCTGTCTTACCTGAGACAGAGCAATATTTATCAAACAATCCTTGAGACAACGAACAGAAAAGCCGTATGCCTTAGCGTTCAAGTTCCGGTTGACACCCGCGTTGCCAGAGTTCAAGTTCCGTTTCCAAGCAGAACCACTACTAGGGATAGAAGACCAAAAGTTCGTGTTCGTCCCACCATTGTTGAACGAACCATCTGTGTTGCGGTAGCCAGTGAGGATGCCCTTGCGCAAAAATAATCATTTAACTTCTTTATGAAACCTAACGGAAACATAAAGTGTGTATGCTA
>JBAXIZ010000114.1:0-2402 GCA_037138095.1 bacterium | reverse complement strand
AAATTTGTTCGATCCCGACTCACGCCGTCGCGTTCCGTCTTTGAATCGTATCCCATACGATTCAACCTCGCGTTCGCAAGGATGACAATGCTCAGAGAATTCATTCGTGTCATTCGCATTCATTCGTGGATTTGTGTCGAGATAAAGAATTTAATAAATTAAAAATTATTCAAAATGATATCATACGAAGATTTTAAGAAGGTTGAGATGAAGGTGGGGGAGATAAGGGAGGTGGAATTAATTGAAGGCTCAGACAAACTTTTGAAACTAAAAGTTGATTTTGGGCTAAAGCGACTTTCTGCTGAAAGTAGCTCGCCCGAACAAGTTTTGGGGCTAAAACAAACTTCTGGAGAAGTTTGTTCGCCCGAACATCCTCTAGGGCAGGATGTTTTAGGGGAAGAAAGAGACATAAGACAGATCCTGTCTGGTATTAGAAAATTTTTCGAAGATCATAATGTTCTTGTTGGTAAAAAGGTTCCATTTGTTGTAAATCTAGAACCTCGAAAAATGATGGGGCTAGAAAGTCAGGGTATGATTTTGGCAGTGAGTGATGATGAAGGTAATTTTTCTTTACTCGAAGTTGATAGCAAAATAAAAAGCGGATCGGATATTTCATAGAACACATAACACGTAACACATAACACATGCAGAGGCTTTTTCGAAGGAAAAGCCTCTTTTTTGTATCAATTAAGAAATTAAAACATTATTTAAAAATTTAAAATTAAAAATTAAAAATTGACGTTACAAATATGAATATTTGTAACGTCTGTGCTATAATATTAATCAATGAAGAACTCGCGTAAGGATCAAGTTGATTTTTTTCGGTATCTTCGAATACCTCGTTTTTTGGAAATGCCTGCAATTGGTGTTGATATTTCTGATGGGGCCGTACGCTATGTTGAGTTATTGAAAGAGGGGACTAATTTTATTCCTCATCATTTTGGTGAAAGAAAATTACCTCCCGGTGTGGTTGTTTCCGGGTCTATAATAAAAAAAGATGAATTGGTGAAGGTTTTGGCTTCAATTTCCAAAGAAGAAAAATATAAATTTGTTAAAGCCTCTTTACCTGAGTCAAAAGCTTATGTTTTTAACGTTTCTCTTCCAGAAATGCCAGAATCTGATATTGCAGATGCTATTGTTTTTAGAATCGAAGACAATGCACCGATTTCAGCCGCTGAAGCCATTTTTGATTACACTATTATTGGTAAAAATGAAAAAGGTGAAACAGAAGTTAGTGTGACCGTTGTTCAAGAAAGTGTTATTCGTGAATATATCGATTTATATAATAAAGCAAATCTTATACCTCGTTCTTTTGAATTGGAATCGAGAGCCATAGCCCGAGCTCTTGTTGAACCTGATGATGCTCGCACATACCTTATTGTTCATATTGGAGAGAATAAAACTGTTTTTTCTATTGTCCGAGCAGGCGTTGTGCGATTTACATCAACTCTTTATGTGGGTAGTACTAATTTAACAGATGCGATAGGGAGATCTCTTTCCATAAACTTGCAAGATGCAGAAAAAATGAAAGATAAAACTGTCACCATAAACAGCAAAGGCGAAAAAGTTTTTGAATCAATAGCTGGCGCGGTTTCTTCTATTAAAGATGAGGTCAACAAACTTTTAGTATATTGGTTTACTCACAAAGATCCTGGCACCCCCGGTATTCAAAAAATTGATGAGATCCTTCTCTCTGGAAAAGATTCCACAATCCCCGGAGTGCTTGAATATATGTCTCGAAACACTAAAGTTCCGGTACGCATTGCGGATGCGTGGGCTTCTTGTTTTTCATATGATAATTTTATTCCAGATATAAGCGCAGATATTTCTTTGGATTATGTTTCGTCTATTGGCCTTTCTTTACCTAAAAAATTCGATGCTTAATTTACTTCCTAAAGAATATAAAAATAAAATAAAGAGTGAATATTTATTTAGATTCATTACTATTCTTCTCGTAGGTCTAGTATTAATAGATATATTTTTTCTTTTTGCACTTTTTCCTTCTTACACAGTAGTAAATTTTAGGAAAAATATTGCAGAAGAAACTAGTCGAGCTTTAAAAAACTCAGATAAAGCAAAAGATAGAAATATTGTATTAGCAAATATAAAGGATTTAGAAGATAGAATGAGAGTAGTTGAAACAATTACAAGTGATAGACCGACAGATTACATAAATAAAGCACTTGAACTTCAAAGCAAAAATATTTTTGTAGAAAATATTTCATATACAAAAAGAGAAAATAAGCAGAAAGAGATAGTCTTGGAAGGGGTAGCAATGTCTCGTACAAGTCTTATAGATTTTTCAAAAAAAGTTAAATTATCGCAATGGTCAACTTCATCAGATATTCCACTTTCAAACCTTGCAAACGATAAGAATATACCATTTTTAGTTATCCTAACAT
>JBAXIZ010000113.1:0-2422 GCA_037138095.1 bacterium | reverse complement strand
GTGTTTGTGGTGAGAAAAGTGATAAGTATAATTTTTAATTTCAAATGCTGGATCCCCGGATTACCGAGGACGACACAAAATATAATCATGAATACATTCATTATTTTGTGTCGATTTTGTAATGTTTTAATGTAAAATCCAAACCTTTCGTTTAAACGAAACGTTCGATAGATCGAATGTTTCGTTTTTAAATATAAGAAAATCTATAGTTTTTTCACCTCTCTAATCAAATAGTTTTTAATTTCTTCGAAAGAGACTTTCTCTGTTTTGAAAATAATAGGCTCATTTTCATCTACATCCTCGAAATAAATAATAGATTTTAATGCAAGTAAAGTGTCTAGTTCCGGCATTTTTGTCTTTAAATTCTCCATAATTTCAGCTAAAGTTTTTTGTTTGAGAATAAAATACAAATCAATATAATCCTTTAGTGTAGCCCTATTTACAACAGCATTTACTTTCATGCAAGCAATATCAGAGAGTGATGCAATATCAAAATACTCTGTTTTTGTTATTTCTTCCAATAATAAATATCTGTAAGTAAAAAAACTTACTTTTATGTGTCCATCTATCAAAATAGACAAAGTATTTTTCTCGACTTGAGTTCTTGTGATTTGATGTGGAGAAAAAACAGAAACTAAATCATCAAAGAGTTTTTCAGTATCAAATTCTTTTTCAGTGAAAAAATCAAAATCAATACTGTCTCTGTGACCAATAATCAAGGCCAAAGCTGTACCGCCAGCAAGATAAAAACCATATTTCTTTAATTCAGAAAAATATGGAAGTATTTCTTTTCTTTTTTCATCCAAAATATCCCAGTGCATAATTATATTGCCATACGGCCCTTTTTAACTACTTCAAAACCTAAAATATTTTTCCAATAATTCAAAGACTTTTTAGACCATTCTGTTTCAGGTGTGGAAACCGCCGTCTCTAATATTTCTTCTTTTTTATATGTATCAGAAAGCCAATTGTATGCCTCTGCGTTGCCAAAATTTAAGACATTAAAAATAATTATCCCTTTATTTGTTTCGAGGTTTAATTTGTCCGTATCGTAAGACCACAGACAGCTTTTTACACTTTGAGGCATCTCATTCATACCTATATTATATCATAAAACTGGTGTTTTGTCCTAATAAATCTGATTTTTCAATTAGGAGGTACGGGGTATACAAACCTTCTCACTAAAATTTTCTTGCCAAAAATATCAATTATGGTATTATTGACATATCAAACAATTCCGTTCCGAAAGAACGGAATTCGTTTTTTAAGGAAAATAAGAAGCATAGAAGCGACTATATTTTCCTTAACCCCGCCCTATAGTATCTATATTTTAGAGCAAGGGAAATAAGGGGTGAAGGCACAATTTAATATGGTGGTATAAATAATAGTTAGGGTGGGGTGACGATTTTTATAGTCGTTTCTCTCCTTAAAAATCAATCATGTTTGACCTAAAAACAATCAGCGCAGTGTTTGCTCAGCTCGAAGAAGAGCGAGGCATTTCGCGCGAAAAAATAGTAGAGGCAATAGAAGCAGCGCTTGCAACAGCGTACAAAAAAGAATTTGGCAAAAAAGGCCAGATTATTCGTTGTTCATTTGAACCAGAAACAGGAAAGACCGATTTTTACCAAGTGAAAATCGTGGTAGACAAATCGAGAGTAATTATGCCTGAAGAAGATGAAGAAATGCTTCCCGATGATGACGACAGAATTCGATTCAATAGTGAACATCACATCACAACTGATGATGCAAAATTTATTAAAAAAGGCGCAAAAGTAGATGAAGAAGTGGTCTTCCCTCTTGAAACAAAATCAGATTTCGGAAGAATCGCTGCTCAAACAGCAAAACAAGTTATTATTCAAAAAATTCGTGAGGCAGAAAAAGAAAGTGTTGTTTCAGAATATGGAGAAAGAGAAGGTGAAATTATTTCAGGTACAGTACAAAGAGTTGAAAAAGGAAATATTTACCTAGATATTGGTAGAGCTGTGGCTGTACTTCCATATGAAGAACAAATTCCAGGAGAAAGATATCGACAAGGTGAAAGAATTCGTGGATACCTCTTTAGAGTTGACGATGCAACAAAAGGCGTATTTCTAAAAGTTTCTCGTTCACATCCAAAGTTTCTTGAGGGACTTTTTGCAACTGAAGTACCAGAGATCAATGCTGGCACAGTAGAAATCAAAGCTGTTGCAAGAGAGGCTGGTTCACGTTCAAAAGTGGCAACATTTTCAAATGATTCACATATCGACCCAGTTGGTTCTCTTGTAGGCCAGCGAGGAGTGCGAGTTTCAACAGTAATGAGTGAACTTGCGGGAGAAAAAATTGATATTATTGAATGGTCTGAAGATCCTTCACAATTTATCGAAGACTCTCTTTCTCCAGCAAAAGTAATAAACGTTGAATTAGATGAAACAGATCACAAGGC
>JBAXIZ010000112.1:0-2426 GCA_037138095.1 bacterium | reverse complement strand
TTTCTGAAAATTATATAAATTATTCTTAACGCAAAAACCAAAACTCGCTGTGCTCAGCTCAAACAGTTGATTTTTGCTAAATAATTTATTAATTTTCTAGAACCACTACGCTAACTCGTTCGGGGAGATTATTTTAGGAAACTTCCACGCTCAACGATTTTGTCAATTAGTCTAATCTCTCCCTTAGTTGGTGGGGAGTGAGGATGGAGGGCTGTTTTTTGTGAGCTCTGAAGAGTTTCAGAGCGCAAGGGCGGAACACGACGGTGTGAGCCATGTGGAAAAGATTTTTTACCACAAGGGCACTTCTGTTTTTGTAAACAAAAACAAGTCGCGTAGAAAAATACTTTTGCATAAAAAAACAGGCTATATTTATTATCCACATTCTTAATTCCTAATTCATAATTCTGTTCAATGTGTTATAATATACTCATGTCAAAATCTAAAAAAGGATTCGTACATTGGCTTACAAAATTTGAAAAAACATCTACTCAAAAAGGTATGGCTGGCTTCCTCGTCAAAAAAGGAATTGCAAAAGGAGAAAGCACAGCAAATGTTGAACTTATGTTGGTTGCTATAATTTTTCTTATGATGTCAAAGTTAGTCTTTCTAATTATTTAATATGAATATTTTTAAATTCAAACACAAAAAAACGAAAGGTATGTCCGGTAGTGCTTTTCGTACTCGAAAAACTACTGCCGGGTTCACACTTATAGAACTTCTTGTTGTTATTTCTATCATCGGGTTTTTGTCATCTGTTGTTTTAGCAAGTACGAAAACAGCAAGAGAAAAAGCTCAAGATTCAAAAATTGCTCAAGATTTGAGACAATTTGGAATTGCGGTACAGTTATATTATGATGATCATCAGTCTTACAATATCATTACTTTAGGGGGTGAAGATAAAAGTTTGGCAGTGAACGAGGAGAAAGATAATTTTTCAATAAAAGATTTAAACATTTTTTCTACAAAAATTGCTGAGGCATATGCTGATGGTAAATGTAATAATTTTGTAGCTATTGGAAATATACTAGTTCAACATAAATACCTCTCGTCGGTACCAAAGCACCCCAAAGACGATGGAGCAAATATTTGTTATAAAACAGCATATACAGCTTCAAATTTTACTGCTTATGGCCAATTATCTAGAAAAACCTCTTGGGATTCCGCCAAATATAAACAAGCTGGTATTGTTTTGGGAGATATTACAGTTGCTAAGTTGCAAGAAATATATAATGCAACAGAAAGTGAATATCCTACAGCTGTCGCGGGTGGGCAGATAAATGACTTGGCTTTAGTTAGTGACATAATCTTGGGTTCAGTAAATAGCAATACGGCGAGCTCATCATCTGCCATATATTTAAATGTTGTAACGACTGGTGGTGGTAGTGTAAGTAAGAGTCCAAATAAAACTACATATATTAATGGGGATCATGTTACTCTTACCTCCGAACAAAGTGCCCCGGATATTGTGGCGAAGTGGACAGGGTGCGACTATGTGTCTGATATTTACTGTTATGTAACAATAGGAACCTCGAATAAGACCATAAATGTAGATTTTCTTCAGGGGTATCATATTACTATTCAGGAGGACCCTTTAGGTCCCTCACCAAATTATAAATTTTTGCCAACAGGTAACTACTATACTCAAACTAATGGCCCGGGTGCCTATAGCCAATATTATTATCCCGGACAAAAAATATCTGTTTATATGACTGATCCCGCATCGTATGGATTTTCGGATTTTGGTGGTTGTGAACAGATTGGTGGGGTTTTGGGTTATGGTTACTGTTCTTTTAGGATGCCAAGTGAAAATGTTTTCCTTGTTGCTTTCTTTAATCCGTATTAATCTTATATTCTCTGAAGGCAACTAAGGGCTTGCCTTGAAAGGGCTATATTTTAAGTCACATTTTAAATTTTAACAACATAACCTGGATCCCCGGAGTACCGAGGACGACAAAAAATATAGTCGTTTCACTTCTTATTTTTTAGTCGATTTTTCTTTTTTAATTTGAAAGTGTTATAATTGTTGCATGTCAAAATCTAATAAATTCAAACGCCTTGCAAACTGGCTTACAAAATATGAAAAAACATCTACTCAAAAAGGTATGGCTGGCTTCCTCGTCAAAAAAGGAATTGCAAAAGGAGAAAGCACAGCAAATGTTGAACTTATGTTGGTTGCTATAATTTTTCTTATGATGTCAAAGTTAGTCTTTCTAATTATTTAATATGAATATATTTAAGTTAAAAAACTCAAAAGGTTTTATGTTAATTGAACTCCTTGTAGTGGTTTCCATCATTTCATTTTTGTCTTCTGTCATTTTGGCAAGCTTAAATACAGCGAGAAACAAAGCAAAAGCTTCCACAACGGTAAGTGCAATAGACTTGTCCGGAAATAACTATTTTGATATAATATATACATAACAATTATG
>JBAXIZ010000111.1:0-2474 GCA_037138095.1 bacterium | reverse complement strand
GGAATATTCCTTTATGTGAGTTTGTAAAAAGAAAAAGGCTGCCTCTGTTTTGGGGCAAGCCTTATTTGATATTGCCAAGGGAGGCTGAGGCTTTAGCAGAAGGGGTTCTATTGTTTGGTTTCAAACTTTATTACTTTAGTAACCGGAATTACTCACTGCGTCTTTTACTTTATTAGTTTATGGCTGTTGAACAAAGTAATAAAGTTTAGAGTCAACGCAGGTAACTGTTTTGTTATTAAAGTAATAAAGTTTTTTTTGTGCTATTGTCGTACTTATGTTATGCACTGAACGTTCTATTGTTTGGTTTCAAACTTTATTACTTTAGTAACAGGGATTACTCACTGCGTCCTTTACTTTATTACTTTATTCCCATTTCAGCGTTTGTTGATAAAACTTGATAAACTCATCATATTCCTGCTGAAAAGTTTTCTTTTTATGGTGTTCCGCTTGACCCAAAATATATTTACAAACCTTATCAATATCACCTTTTGAAACAGAAAATGCTGATGCCGATTGTTGCCACAAAAACTTTCCGGAGCTGAAAGAATTCTCATTAATGAATTTTTCTGAACTTTCTGCAATGCGAGAAATGAATGATTCGTCTGAAATTTCGGGGGAGCGGGATACCAAAAAATGCACATGTTCAGGATTAGCATAAATTGCATACATCTTTGAATCATGATTACTGATAATTCCGCTAATGTATCTTTCTATCCTCGCTCGGTGTTCGTTTTTTATTAATGGATAGCGGTCCTTTGTAATAAGGATATAGTGTATGTACAGGTTTTTATATTCTACTTTCATTGAATAAAGTAATAAAGTTTAGAATCAACGTAGGTTACTGTTTTGTTACTAAAGTAATAAAGTTTTTTTGATGTTTTTGACGATAACTGTTAATAGGTAAAAGACTTTTGGATATTGCCGACGGAGGCAGAGACTACCCAGAACAATAAAGAAATTTCATTATGCACTTATTTTTAAAGAATACCCCGACAAGTATAGTTTGGCAAAATTTAAACTTGCCAATATATCTTCTCTTTCCAATTCTTTATGGTCGTCAATAATTTGTTCAATAGTCATTCCTGAACCAAGCATGTCTATTATAACCTCAACGGGCCATCTCATATTACGAATGCATGGCTTGCCATGACATATCTCCGGGTTTATTGTAATTCTATCTAAATAATTCATCGCTTTATTTTTTTTACAAAGATAGAAAAAAATAATCTACCAACGTTTTCTTTTTATATAAAAACAAAAAAAAGGCTTGCCTATTAGTGATGGCAAGCCTTTTCTTTTTTGTAGTGCAGTGCAGAAAATCTTTTTAAAAGGCATAGCCTTTTTTGATATTGCCGACGGAGGCAGAGTTTGGCACCAAACGAGGAGCTAAAAAATTATTTGACTTTTGTAAATTCCATTCCTCCAACCAAAATTGTATTTTTTTCTTTATCAAAACCTATATCCCCAAGCATATCTGTCTTAGAATCATAAGAGTAAATAACCGTTTTTAGATTTTCTACTGGTTTGTCTCCTTCTCCCCAATTAAAAATTTCTCCGGAAATTACTTTATAATTTGTTCCATTTTCTGAAATTGTAAGCACATAATCCTTCGGACTGGGATCATCGGGAGTTCTCCACTCACCAATAAATTTTTTTCCACCGTTACTGCCACACGCAGTAAACAGAAGAATTAAAATTGCAATAACATAGTATTTGTTTTTCATAGTATTAATTTTTAATTCCCCTACTCATAGGCTTTTCAGGTTCCGCCACGTTTTTTAAAGTGCTCTCTGAACTCCACTTTTATTTTTAATTACCTAAGCCCCCACCTTCTTCATCCGAATAACGATGTCGATAGTTTCGTCTTCAATGAGGGTGATGTCCACCACGGTGCGTTCGTATAAAATTAGGGTGGCGACGATTTGAGTTGGGTCAAAGTTTTTAGATTCCAAAAATGCTTCACCATGGGTGTTGGTGGTTGCTTGTGGTCCGCCTGTGCCTAAGTTTTTGCCAAGACGCAAAAGCACACCGGGCAATATGGCATGTGTGTCGGAATCTTCCGTACGGATGTTCACCTTGCCATAGTTCGCTATGTGCGTAAACACCATGCCCCATTCCATGCAAAATTCATGGCGAACGCCTTTCGATTTGCCTTGAGCGGCATGTTCAATATCGTCCCAAAGCAACACAATCAGGTCGTCAGCCAATTTGCGTTCCGCCGTTAGGGCGTCTTGTGCGTCGCCCATAGCGTCCTTCTTTGTCGATTTTTCTAAAATTTGAGCCCCCAAATTATCCAAAGCAGTTTTTATCATAGATTTGGGATATTCTGTTAAAGGGGCGCCACCGGCTGCCACGCGCGTGGTTTCGCCATCTATAAAATCGGAGGCTAATTGTTTTATTTGGGCTTCGGTGTTGAGATGACCCAATTTGCCTGTGAAATGCAAATGATATACGGCGCGAATGGCAACTTCCCA
>JBAXIZ010000110.1:0-2481 GCA_037138095.1 bacterium | reverse complement strand
TTTAGATTTTTTCATATACATATATTATAACGCAAAAAATAAAAATCAAAAGCGATTTGGGGATGTTCTGCTTATTGTAAATATTTTGGGGTTCTAATCTAAAAATTCACTACATTATAATGTAGTGAATTTAACCCCCTAAAACAAATTTGTCCTCAAATTTGTTCGGGCAAACATTTTGAATACAAAATGTTTTAGTCTATTGCCCAAAGCCAGCGTTCTTCAAATCTTCCAAGCTCTGCTTTGCTTCATCAAAAGATGCTTTCACTGTTGCCAGAGGAGTGATCCCTTCTTCAAGTTTTTGTTGAGCCTCTTTTGCAACATTTCCAACAACGCCCAAGCGTGAAGGTAATGTGCTTACCCAAATCCCAAAAATCATAAGAGTTATAATTAAAGAAACACCCAAAGCCACAGCCTTTTTATGATGCTCTGGTTTTTGATGTAATTTGTGAAGTATGTTTTTCATATATGCATTATACAACATTCTACTCAGTAAAGAAATCTAATTGTTCAAGCGGGATATCCACAGACAGTCCATATTGAATAGCCTCCCCTCTACCCACTTCATCATCTTTATGAAAAGAAAAAACTTTATCTCTATATGCAACAATTATATTTCCATCCTCAATCCTTACAGGATCTGTCCAAAAATTTGCGTACCACTTTGTTGGCTTAATAAATTTTGAAAGTTTTTCAATCTGTTCCGCATCAGCTAAAACTTTATGAATATGCCATCGATCATCCGGATTTTCATCATCTGTAACTGTCGTTTCAACAATATCAAAATCACTCAGAACTTTTTTATCTTCCAAGCTCTCCTCCACAATCGCCCCTTTGTATTTTTTATAATTTTGCATTTTGTATCCCCCTCCCACTTCCTCCAATGAATTCTTGAAGCACAAAGATTATATCAGTGAATAAAATATAATCGAAGATGTAAGTTTTCTGGAAACTTGGGAGGAGTGGCGACGACGGACAGAGAAAATTTTTAGCAAAAAATTTTCGTGTTCCAGAAAACTTATATCGAGAGTATATTTTATTCCTCCTTATCCTTGCGCTTCAAGAACCACCACGTCTCCATCTTTTCCATCGAGATCCTTCCTCTTCAACGTCAACTTATCCTCCCCCTTCACACCCTCCGCATCACTTTCTTTCAAAAATATTTTAAGAGCGTCTTTGTCCCCCACATCTCCATAGTGAACAGGAATAACAATTTTTGCTTCGAGCTTCACAGCAAGTTTTGAAGCTTCCACTGCATTAAGTACACCCTGCCCACCAATCGGCACAAAAAGAACATCCACACCATCAATAGCTTCCTTCACCTCCGTGGAAAGATTTGCACCATCGTGGGCACCAAGAAAACAAAGATTTATTCCATCAACAATAAAAGAATAAATAGTGTTTATTCTTTCTTCACCATCATAATGTGAAGGCGAAGCAAAACCTTTTACAAAAATACCACCCACTTCATATTCCCCCGGGCCAGCAATTACAAATGGATTTCTATCACCGTGAGCCACCATATCCGCACCATTCATATCCTCGTGATTTATTGAGCAAAGGGCAATATCCGCACCAAAGCGAGAGCTTTTGTGTTTAGATGTTTTTGAAATAGGGTTTATAGCAATAGTTAAATCCCCCTGTTGAATTTTTATAAATTGAAGCCCTTGGTATGTGATTATCATAAATAGGAGTATAGCAAAAAAGATTGAGTTGTTCTAGTTGTTCAATTTGGTAAATGTTCTAAATGAAATTCTGGAGGTCTAACCTCCGGAAATTATTGCTTAAAAGCAGATACTTGTGCTTTTTCTCTTGCTGTATTTAGACTGGCCAAGACTACAGAAGAAAGAAAGCCGATAATTGAGATAACAACGAGAAGCTCAATAAGTGTAAACCCAGTAGTGAATTTTCGTCTTGGAAACAATTCAAATTGTTTCCGTGCAAAAATGTTTCTCATTTTTGTGAGAGGAAAACATTTCTAGAGGAATTTTGATGATTTTAGTTTCATTCTTTTAAAAGATAATTAAACTACAGAATTTTTAATATTAGAGTTTTGTTTTCGAATTTTAGATTTCTGTAGATTTTATTCAGCGCATGGAAATATATCATTCGAATAGGAATTGTTACCGTCATATATTTGACTATTTGAAAATGCTGCATATTTAGAAAATAAACCTTTTGGTGTATTAGTCGCACTTTGCTGAGAATAAACAAAAAATTTTCCTTTTTCATTGTTGGCAGGATTGAAAGTGGTTCCACTACAGTAAAGGTTCAAGACTTCAGTTCCGACAACATAAGTACTAGTTGCATTTGTAAAAGGGTTGACTGGTGCTGTTGGTATATAGGTCGGTACTAAAACTTGAACATTTACTGGATATGAACCGACGTCATTTCTATAAAGCTCCGCAGCGTTTTTAATCTGAAGCATTAGACAAGTCCGGAAATACCCACTCACGCACGTCAAAATACCTTTCCTCACGA
>JBAXIZ010000109.1:0-2485 GCA_037138095.1 bacterium | reverse complement strand
CAATAGAACAGTGGGTATTAGTCTTGGAAAAGGGAAACAATTAAACGAAGTTATCGAAGAAATGAGTATGGTAGCCGAGGGAATTAAAACAACCAAAGCGGTGCATGATTTATCAAAAAAGCTCAACATCGAAATGCCAATTATGGAACAGGTTTATAAAATTATTTATAAAAACAAACAGTGTTCCTTAGCGGTTCGTGACCTGCTAAAAAGAGAATTAAAAGTCGAATAAATTTCGGCTCAAATTTCATCAGACCAATCTTTATTGCTATATATACTATGATCAGGTTTTACCGGTCGCCCCTCTGAAATTCGATTTTCAATCCATTTTTTTACATTTTTCAACTCAGTTTTCAACTCAGCAAGAGCTTTGCCTCTATGGCTGACACGGCTTTTTTCATCCATAGAAAGTTCCGCAAATGTTTTACCAAGTTGTTGAAAGAAAAAGATAGGGTCATATCCAAAACCATTATCGCCCCTCTTTTCGTCGATTATTATTCCATCACACGTGCCGACGTAGGTTAGGGCCGGACCCGAGGGAACAGCCAAAGAAAGAACACACTGAAAGAAAGCT
Organism: bacterium; assembly: GCA_037138095.1. Taxonomy (GTDB): domain Bacteria; phylum Patescibacteriota; class Minisyncoccia; order Phycocordibacterales; family CAIZIN01; genus CAIZIN01. The sequence continues at coordinate 1,911 of JBAXIZ010000109.1, read as the reverse complement.
TTACGATTTTTTATTCCTGCAAGTTCACTTAGTAACTTATGACAATTTTCATCATCGCTGGAATTTTCACCCGCATATCTCGCTGAATGCACACCAGGTTGGCCAGAAAGAGCCTCAACAACCAACCCTGAGTCATCGGCTAACGCCGGGATACCTAAGATTTTAGCAGTATGGAGAGCCTTCTTGTATGCATTTTCTTCAAAAGTGTCGCCATCCTCAACTACTGGAGGGATAGGCCCAAAATCGTCAAGAGAGACAATCTCAATACTGAGTCCCTTAAGTATTTCTTGAAACTCCCTTAGTTTATTTCTATTTCGTGTTGCTATTACTAACATGCTGAACATATTTTATACCAAAGTGAATTTTTAAATTCATCACAAGTCTAAAAATCATGGTTTTCTAGATTGCTTATCATACCGCTCTTGTTCGCTGTAGATACAACCGCAATAAGTTTGGCGGTACATATTCATTTCAATCGCTATATCAACTCCAATTTTCCAGCCTTCTCGGAAATCATGGTAAAGAAAAGGGATGTTGTGCTGGGTTGATATCGCATTACAAAGAGAAGTGATAAGATCATGCTTTTGATATTTGCTGTAAAGCAGGGTTGTTGTAAAGGCATCAAAACCCTGTTCTTTAGCAACTGACACTGTTTTTTCAAGCCGCATAGTGTAGCAGATGGCACACCTTTTGGCTTCATGGAATACGGTTTTACGAAGAAACCCTATAAGCTCATATTGAGTTTCCGCAATAATAGGTAAACCAAGGTTTGCTGCGTAATATTTTAATGTTTCGTTTCTTTTTTTGAACTCACGAAAAGGGTGAATATTTGGATTATAAATAAAAGCAGTTACATCATTGCCTTGATCCCTTAAAAGCGAATATGGATAGATCAGGCAGGGTGCACAGCAGGTGTGTAGTAACACCCTCATAATATTCAAATTTTATAGAATTTTGGATCAATCAAATATTGATGTATTTTGTAGTTAATTATACGTAGACTGGTGTCGAGATCTTTGGCGGTTTTTGTTTGATTTCCATTATTTCTCTTTAGTCCTTCGATAATAATCTCTTTTTCAAAGTTAGCGACAGCTACAGCCAAGGAATATGGGTTTTCTCGTTTAGAAACCTCAGCAGTCTGAAGGGTTGGAGGGAGGTGGATACCTTTAATTGTGTCACTATCACAAATTATTACAGCTCTCTCAATGCAATTCTGAAGCTCACGAACATTTCCCGGCCAATGGTATTGAATGAGCATATCTATTGCGGGAGTTGATATTCGTCTGATTTGTTTGTTGTTTTCTCTAGCATACTTTTCAAGAAAGAACTCAGCAATAAGAAGAATATCTGTTCTTCGCTCTCGAAGAGGGGGCATATAAATTGGAAAAACATTTAATCGGTAGTAAAGATCTTCGCGAAAAGCTTTGTCAACTACAGCCTTCTCTAAATCACGATTTGTAGCAGCAACAAGACGAACATCAGAGGCTATTTGCTGTGTAGAACCCAAGCGTTGAAATGTCCTTTCCTGTACAACATTAAGAAGCTTAACCTGGACAGAATTGCTGATTTCACCAATTTCATCTAAAAAAAGAGTTCCCCCTTCCGCCTGCTCGAACCTACCAATTTTCCTCTCATTGGCACCGGTGAATGAACCTTTCTCGTGACCAAAGAGTTCACTTTCAAGAAGAGTTTCCGGTAAAGCCGAGCAATTCACCACAACAAAAGGTTTCCCTTTACGTCTTCCATTATAGTGTAATGCTTTGGCCACCAATGTTTTACCAGTACCTGATTCTCCACGCAAAAGAACGGTTGCGTTCGAGTCAACAACTCTATGAATCATCTCGTAGACATCTTGCATTCGGCTTGAATTACCAATTATATCATTAATTTTGTTTTTTTCTGACAACTCCC
>JBAXIZ010000108.1:0-2498 GCA_037138095.1 bacterium | reverse complement strand
CAAGTACTAAAAAACGAATGTTTAGGAATATCATCATAAAAAATGGTAAAAAGGAGACGGTGCAATCATATTTGGGGATGTTGAGGTGTGGAAATACATTAAAAATTCGAAATAGGATAACAGGAATGATTAATTAAAAAGTGTTGCAAAATATGGCTAAAATGAGCTTTTTTTAAAATGTGGTTTGGCAATCTCGAAATTCGCATAAATTTAGGGTTTAGCAAACCTTAAATTTGACAGGATTTAGGGTTTCTGATACCATATATTTATGAATTTCACTAGAATTAATACAATTGAGAAGAATATTGTGCCTAAAAGGGTGCTTGTTGTGTATGGCCCGAGGAGGGTTGGAAAGACAACATCGCTTAAGAAATATTTAGAAACGCAAAAAGGAAAGGAGATTTTTTCTTCTGTTGGGGATGATATAAAAATAAGAGAGCTTTTTAATTCCGAAGATAAAGATAAAATTCTTGATTTTGCAAAACCGTTTGATGTTATTGCTATTGATGAGGCTCAAAATATTGAAAAGATTGGAATAGGGGTGAAAATGATCATAGATGCTTTCCCTGAAAAGAATATAATTTTGACAGGGTCTTCCTCTTTTAATCTTTCTCAAGGAATTTCAGAGCCTTTGACTGGACGGCATTTTGTGATGACACTTTTTCCTGTCGCACAAACAGAAATCAAAATGGGTGATTTTGAACTCGAGAACAACCTTGAAGATTTTTTAATTTTTGGTTCATATCCTGAAATTTTGACAACAGGAGATAAAGAAATGAAAAAGAAAATATTGAACGAATTAATTTCGTCATATTTATTCAAAGATATTTTAATTTTGGATAAAATTAAGTCACCAGATTTATTGCTGGATATTACTCGATGCTTGGCTTTCCAAATTGGTGGAGAGGTTTCATATGGAGAAATTGCTAAAACGGTGAAAACAGATCCAAAAACTGTTCAAAGATATATTGATGTCTTGGAAAAAATGTTTGTTATAAAAAAAGTTCGTGGTTTTAGTCGAAATTTACGAAATGAGATTTCGAAGAAGTCTAAATTTTATTTTTATGATAATGGTGTGAGAAATGCTGTGATTAGTCAGTTTATGGATTTGAATAATAGGGATGATGTTGGAGCATTGTGGGAGAATTTTGTTTTTATGGAGCTTTATAAAAAAAGTTCTTTAGAAAATAAATTTGATAATTTTTATTTCTGGAGAACTCACACAGGAGAAGAGATTGATATAATTATTGAGTCAGAAGGTAAATTAATGCCGATAGAATGTAAATGGAGAAAAGATACAATTAAAGAGCCAAAAAGCTGGTTAAAATCGTATCAAAGTGCGCCGATTAAAATAATTAATAAGGATAATTATTTAAAAGAGTTAAAGTAAAAAAACAAAGGGTACGATTAATCGTACCCTTTGTTTTTTTTGTATTCATCTACGGACTAATAACTAAGGACTAACGACTAGTTCAACCGGGCAATGATCTGAACCAAAAACTTGGTCGAGGATTTCGGCTTTTTTAATTTTGTTTTCGAGAGCGGGGGAGACGAAAAAATAATCGATACGCCAGCCGATGTTTCTGTTGCGTGCAAAAGTTTTCATATTCCACCAAGAGTACTGAACTTTTTTTGGATGCAAATGTCGAAAACTATCAATCCAACCTTTTTTTACAATTTTATCAATCCAATCTCTTTCAATACGAAGAAAACCTGTGTGATTTTCATTTGCTTTCGGCCGAGCAAGGTCGATTTCATTGTGTGCGGTGTTCACGTCTCCGCAGAAAATAATATTTTTTTGTTTCTTTTTTAATTTTTCAATGTATGAAAGAAAAGCATCGTAAAATTTCATTTTGAATTCAAGCCTTTCGGGACTGGTGCCAGCATTGGGGAAGTAACAGGTGATGATTGAAAAGTTTTTTAAATGAATAGCTAGAAATCGCCCTTCCTGATCGAGAGAGGGAATTCCGAGCCCGTAGTCGACTCGTATCTTGTCATTCCCGCGGAGGCGGGAATCCAGTCTGGAAGATTTTGAATCCGAACTTGGATCCCCGCATTCGCGAGGATGACACAAAACATAGTCGCTCCGCTCGTTGTTTTGTGTCAATTTTTCATTTTTAATTTTTAATTTGTTACTAACATAGATTGCAACGCCAGAGTACCCCTTTTTTCCTTTCGAATGATCAAAATATGAAATATACCCCGGAACATTTCTTAATTCTTCTGGAAGTTGCTCATGATGTGCTTTTGTTTCTTGAAAGCAAAAAATGTCAGGCTTCTCTTTCAAAAGCTCTTTTAATGCGCCTTTTTTATACCAAGCGCGAATGCCATTTACGTTCCAAGAAATTAGTTTCATATGTTAATACTAACATAATTTTAAATTTTTAATTTTAAATTTCAAAATAATGAATGAATTTTTTAATTAAATACATTAAGAAATTATTTATCCCAGATAATGCAATAAACTGGGACATGAAAATTTGTGCTTAAAAATTAAA
>JBAXIZ010000107.1:0-2539 GCA_037138095.1 bacterium | reverse complement strand
AATTCGAACCCCTGGACACTCGTTAACACTTTCAACAAGAGCCCTCTCTATCTCTCTTCCGGTTAAATCATGAGAATGAGCGACCCTTCTACGAGAATGACCACCCTCTCGACCCAAATCCAAACTCCCATCTTTTTGACGAACAAAACCAACACCCAATCGCATTAGCTCCCTCACCCTTTCCGGGCCACTTTCAACCACCATCCGCACAACCGCTTCAACACAAAGACCAGATCCTGCCTCCAATGTGTCTCTAAAATGTTCCTCAAAACTATCTCCAGTACCTAGAACCGCAGCCACCCCCCCTTGGGCAAGATTAGTTGCACTATCAACCTCTCCTTTTTTGGTTACCACACAAACACTCCCCAACTTTGCCACCTTCAAAGAAAACGACAACCCAGCAATACCACTTCCAACCACAAGGAAATCCACCATCATTTCTCTCCCCCTTTTTTAAACCAACCACACAATGTTTCACGTGAAACAAAAATCGAACCACAAAATTAAATGCTATAAATTTTATCAAAGGTGACGAAAAGACTCAAAATACGCGAGTGAAAGAGAAAAGTTGAAGATTTTTTAATCCAAACAGGGTATTTATTCAACAACAAAACCCCATACAGGAGACAATATGCCTAGAACAGCAAAAATAGTTGCAGTTGCAAACCAAAAAGGTGGCGTTGGCAAAACAACCACCGCGATCAATCTCTCAGCCGCACTTTCTTTTCAAGGAAAACTTACTCTTCTCGTTGATTCTGACCCCCAAGGTAACGCCTCAAGTGGAGTAGGGGTGAAAACCAAAAAACTGAACTTACATCTCTACCATGCTTTTTCAAGTAACTGCACAGTAAACAACATCATCATTCATACTACTGTTGATAAACTCGATGTGATTCCATCTAACATTGACTTGGTAGCTGCTGAAATTGAAATGATAAACTTTGATAAGAGAGAATCACGACTCAAAGATATAATTGCGCCCCTTCTTCCTCAATATGATTACATAATTATTGATTGTCCACCATCTCTAGGATTTCTCACTCTCAATGCACTCACCGCCGCAAATTCCGTTCTAATTCCTATGCAATGTGAGTATTTTGCAATGGAGGGTCTTGCTCAACTTGTGAACACAATAAGATCTGTAAAAAAGTCCTTTAACCCATCGCTTTTTATTGAGGGCCTTGTTTTAACTATGTTTGACAAACGAAACAACCTCACTCATCAAGTTGCTCACGAAATAAAAAACCACTTCAACGAACAGCTGTTCGAAACAGTAATTCCGAGAAATGTGCGTTTAAGTGAGAGTCCTAGCCACGGACAATCTATATTTGATTACGACAATCACTCTTCAGGTGCTGCAGCTTACCTGAGTCTTGCAAAAGAGTTTCTTAAAAAACAAGGATAAAAAATGTCAAAAAAAATGGGCCTTGGTCAGGGAGTTGGACTTTTGTTTGGTGAGGAGAAGGAGAAGTATCTTAATTGTGATATATCAAAAATTTTTCCGAACAAACATCAACCGCGCTCACATTTTAACCAACAAGAACTTGAGGAGCTTGCGCAATCAATCAGGGAAAAGGGGGTTATCCAGCCTCTAATTGTAACCCTAAACACTACAAATGACTGTTACGAACTTGTAGCTGGAGAAAGACGGCTCCGTGCTTCTAAGCTAATTGGATTGAGCCATGTTCCGGTTGTTATAATAGATGTAGAAGATGAGAACTCTCTCCTTGAACTTGCCCTAATAGAAAATATTCAGAGAACAGATTTAAATCCGATTGAAGAGGCTGATGCCTACAGGAAGTTGATAGAGAAGTTTGGATATACCCAGGAAGAAACGGCGAAACGAGTTGGAAAACAACGCTCAACAATAACCAACCTATTGAGATTATTGAAACTTCCCGAATCAATACAAAATGATATCTCAACCGGTGTTCTGAGCGAAGGGCATGGTAGAGTTCTGGTTCGTTTCGTTGAGGAACCAATTAAAATGCTTGAGGCAAGAGACGCAATTATAAGAAACGGTCTAACAGTAAGACAAGCAGAAAAACTAATTAAAAAGATTTCTAGCGGTAAATCAGTATCAAAAAGTGCTTTAAGCTCTGGTTCAAGCGACCTCTCTCCATCTTACGGGAATGCCCTTGTTACGCAACTTACCAATTACTTGAACTCTAAAGTAACGTTACATCAAAATGGTACAAGGGGCAAAATTGAAATTGAATATTACTCAACTGATGATCTTGAACGTGTATTTAGTATTCTTTTGGGAGAAAATATCAATTAAAGCCAACCTGTTATACAAAGGATCGTGATTATGAATTGGAATTTCGAAGCATTTCCTCAAAGAGGGATTTTTATAATTTTGTCCATATCAATTTTTCTGAACATTTTTCCAGAGATAGGCTTAAGTGAAACTATGAGTGTTCAGGGGGAGAAGGTAAATTTGCGAACGAGTCCAGACCAAAAATCCAGAACTTTATGGGAGTATGGAAATGGCTTTCCTTTAGAGGTTTTAAAAAAGCAGGGCGATTGGGTAATGGTG
>JBAXIZ010000106.1:0-2604 GCA_037138095.1 bacterium | reverse complement strand
CGGCACAAACTTTTTGAGTACAAAAAGACCATGCTTTGTGCCTGCAGATGCTCGGTAAAAGTAACACTTGCACTCCCAAGACGAAATTCCAAACTTACACCTGCGCCGAGTTTTGATTTTACACTTCCACAGTTGAATTGAATTTTTCTCCAGCCTCTTCATCCTCCGGTTGTGGTGGAAAGAGGGGGAGGAATGAAACATTTTGATTACAAAATGTTTCATACAAATTTAATTTAATCCGCATTTATTCTTGAATCATAAATCATAAATCTTAAATCATGCTAACAATTTTCAACGGAAACGACGAGGTGTTAGTGCGAGCGAAGGCTCGTGCGCACGCTCTTTCTTTGCGAGGTGACAATTGTGATTTTTTAACTTTGGAAAGTGATACTTTTTCGCCGGCTATTTTTGATGAAAGTTTTTTTGCTCAATCTTTTTTTGGAACGAGCTATGTTGTTTTTTGTGATAATGTTTTTGAAAATGAGGAAGCGTTAAGTTTTTTTGAAAAGTTTGTGGGAGAGATTGTGAAGTCTCCAAACAATTGTGTGTTGGCGGAAAAAACTTTGCCTGTGGCTTTGCAAAATATTTTTAAAAAAGCTGGTGCAAAGATTTTGGATTTTAAAGTTGAGAAAAAAGATGAAAGAAAATTTAATACATTTGCACTCGGTGATGCTTTGGGTATGAAAGACAAGAAAAGTCTTTGGATTTTATTTGCTCAAGCTAGAGAAATGGGGCTAGAAGGGGAGGAAATTTGTGGCGTTCTCTTTTGGCAGATTAAAAATATTCTTTTAGCGGGGACGACAAAAACCTCTGTTGAGGCTGGGGTTTCTGAATATCCATATAAAAAAGCAAAAAGTTTTTCAAAAGTTTGGAAAAGGAAAGAATTGCAATCCTCACTTTTGCATTTAACAAAAATATATCACGATGCCCATAGAGGGAAGGGGGATTTTATGAATCGGTTGGAGATTTGGGTGTTGGGGGTGAAATAATTAGATGTCATTCCCGTGAAGACGGGAATCCGGTCTTATAAATCCCTTGAAATTTGTATTTTTTCGTGTATAGTATTGCAGTATCTTAAATATCCGCCCGTAGCTCAGTCGGTAGAGCAGCTCCCTTTTAAGGAGAGGGTCGTAGGTTCGATTCCTACCGGGCGGACAGAGCAAATATATGAAAACCACCATTTTGAATTTGGTGGTTTTCTTTTGCTCTGTCCGAGGCGGAGGCTGACGAGCCGAGCCGGGGTCGCGCAAAAATTTAGTAAAATTTTATGTGTGACGACACGTCCGCCCGAGCACCTGCCGGGTGGCGGGTACGGGTAGGAATCGAAGCCCGATTGAGATTTTATTGAGTGTACTCACAAAAAGAAAATCCAATTGGGTTAAATTACGAACGCTTGGAGTAATTTAAAGACGGAGGGGGCGAAGGCGAGTGAGTCGGGATCGAGCAAATTCCTAGCAAGAAATTATGCGTGATACTGTTCGTGTAACGAAAGATTTCCTACCGGTATTTTCTCATCTCTATAACGGCAAATCTATTGCAAAACCTCCGGGGCCGAGGAAGAGGAGAGCGAGGCCAATAATGGCGATATAAAAACCAAAAGTAAATATTTCTTTAGTTAGAGTTTTTGATTGCACATCCATATACCACTTAAGAAATAAAATAAAGAGGCCGACTAAAATAGCTATTTGTGTGAAAAGTCCGATGAGTGTGAAAAAACCAACAAGCAAAGCTAGGCTTGCAGTTATTTTTTCAAACTGAGACAAAACTTTTTTGCCTTGAGAATTGGTATTAAATAAGGTACTGTATCCATAGGCAATAAACCACAAACCAAACACTATTCTAAGTAGGGTTATTGCAAGAAGCGAATAATTGAAGAGTTGGGGGAAGGCGCTAAGCATAAATAAATTATAGCATAATTTATGTTGTAAATGTTCTAATGTTCAAATTGTCATAAATGAAAATGAGATAAGGGGGGTACGATTAATCGTACCCTTGAGGTAAAATAATCTAGATTTATAGCCATGAAAAAAGATATAGTTTTAATTTTAAATAATATAAGAAGCACACATAATGTGGGGGCTATTTTCCGTACAGCTGATGCTTGTGGAATTTCAAAAATGTATTTGGTGGGGACCACCCCAACACCTATCGATCGGTTTGGCAGAGAAAGAAAGGATGTGGCAAAAACCGCTCTCGGTGCTGAAAAAACAATTCCTTGGGAATATTTTGAAAACATTAATCCACTTTTAACTAAATTAAAAAAAGAGAAGTTTACAATTCTTGCTATTGAACAAAGCAAAAATTCTGTTGATTATAAAAAGGTTCAATTAAAAAATAATTCAGCAATTATTTTGGGTAGTGAAGTAACAGGAATTCCTGAAGATATACTTGAAAAATGTGACATCGTTGCCGAGATACCAATGATGGGGGAGAAAGAATCTTTAAATGTTTCCGTGGCAACGGGAGTGGTGCTTTTCAGAATATTGGGAGTTTGATGGTTGAATTATGAATTGACATAAAATAAGAAGTGTAATCACGACTATATTTTATGTCATCCTCGAAGCCCGACTGAAAGGAGTGAGCTCGAAAGAGTTTTCGAGCGCA
>JBAXIZ010000105.1:0-2611 GCA_037138095.1 bacterium | reverse complement strand
AAAGACGGAAGCCCACGGAGCGGAGCGTAGTCTGAACTCAGCAGAGTTCAGGGGCTGAGTCGGGGTCGAGAAATTTTGTTTTTGACGAAAAACAAAATATTCGTGACCGAGCTCTCGCCTATCTTGAAAACTCAAACAAAAAAACTACAAACTCTGCTATAGCAGAGTTTGTAGTTTTTTTGTTGCGGGGACTGGACATCGCCCGCGAATAAATTTTTGTCGCCACAAAAATTTTTCTGGGCACCAGCTCGCTCCCAAGCAAGCTTGCTTGGGTCCCGCTCCGCTGTTCGATTCCAGCCGAAAGCTCCCCCAGAGCTTTCTTCCCCGCAACATGTAAAACAAAAAATCCCCCTAAGGGGATTTTTTGTTTTACATGTTGCGGGGACTGGAATCGAACCAGTAGTCTCAAGGTTATGAGCCTTGCGAGTTACCGTTACTCTACCCCGCTATTGGCACATACAATACACTAATTTAGCGAGGATTGCAAGGATATTTACTATTACATTTAGAACATCTCGAACATTAGAACGTTTATAACCCTAAAACAAATTTGTACTCAAATTTGTTCGGGCGAACAATTGTACAAAAGTATTTTTCTGCTGAAAAATCTTTTCCACATAGCTCAGACCGCCGTCTTCCGCTCTTGCGCTCGAAAACTCTTTCGAGCTCACTCAATTGTTTTAGCCTATATCCAATAAAACTCCTTGAATACATCGTGATAGAGGCCTATTACCCTATTCACTTCATCATACGGAAGCTTATATTCACCTCCATCATGAGCAATCCTGTTACGAACCTTATGTGCCTCCCAAGCTTTATCGAGAGTATTAAAATCACTTTCTTCAATATTTTTTAGTTTATCTCCAATACTAACTCCCGGATAACCCATCTTATCAAGCATATCCTCAAGCATCACATCAGCCTCAATAATAGCCTGACGCCAATCACTAGAATTGTGAGATTTCAACAAAAGCTCCACGTGATTCCATCTTGTGTTTTCTTCCTGAGGCTCAACATATTCCCCCGCATCCAAACCTATTGGTAAATTAGCTGGCGCATCTTTTGTTTTTGTTAATGTCAAAGAAGGCTCAATTGGTTTTACTTTTGAATTACCATTTACTTCCTCGCTGTCATACAAAGGAACACTGAACTCTTTTATACCAAAATAAATTATAGCGAGGATGAACAGAGCAGAAAGTATCCAACTTATTAATTTTATATAATCCCAAAGAATTGGGAAAAAATTCACAACATAATATAAGAAAACTTTTGTAGTGATATCTTTTTCATCCACCCAACCACTTGGGGGATTATTATAATCAACCATCCACCAATTTGTACCATAAGAAGAAATTGGCCCATCTACAACTTTTGCTACCTCTCCACGTTTTTGCAAACCAATAACACTACCTCCCGGTTCTCTACGGATTTGAGTAAGGCCTTTATTTTTCACTTCAGTACCTAAAGACAAAACCCCTGTTGGCAAAAGAGCTATATCACCATTTTTGTTTATCAAACGATCCCAAAAACTATAATCACCAGAAACAACTTGGGTCGTACTTGGATTACCATTACTTGGTGTCCCTGTTAAAAAATCCAAAACAGAAAAGCTTGTAACTGCAGATATTAAAATTACAATAGCAAGAAAAAAACCTACAAGTTCCCACATAACATCATGCCCAGTTTTTGAAGCGGGAGCCTCAGCTTTTTTATCAGGTTTTTTATCTGTTTTTTTAACTTCAGCCATGTTTCAAAAGAAAAATTTAAAATTTAAAAATAAATTCTTCACTACATTTTATCACAATGTTAGCCTTTAGGCACTAGCTCTTAAATTAGCTCTTAAATTCGAAGCACGAAATCCGAAATTAGAAACAAATCCAAAATTATAAATATTAAATTCTAAACAAAATACAAAAAGAGGCTTTCCCTTCAGGAAAGCCTCTTTTGAATTTTAAGCTAGAGCCTAGAGCCTAATTGCTAAAAGCTACCCCTCAAACCTCTTCCCAATTTCAAATAGAATATCTTCTCCAAAACGTGGAGCAATGATTTGTAGGCCAACGGGTAAACTTTTTTCTTCACGAACCACAGCCCCCGCTGGAACAGAAATAGCCGGTATTGTCGCTAGGTTTGCACTTACTGTAAAAATATCCGAAAGATACATTTGAAGTGGGTCATTTATTTTTTCACCAAATTTAAATGCTGGTGTTGGAGAAACCGGCGTCACAATAACATCAACTTCTTTAAAAACTTTATCAAAGTCTTTTTTTACCAATTCTCTCACCTTCAAAGCTTTTCCGTAATATGCATCATAATATCCAGTCGAAAGAACATATGTTCCAAGCATTATTCTTCTTCTGGCCTCTTTTCCAAAATATTCACCGCGAGTCAAAAAATAATCTTCTATCAAATCTTTACCTTCTTTTAATGCACCATATTTCACACCATCAAATCGCGCGAGGTTAGAACTAACTTCCGCTGGCATAAGAATATAATAAACAGCAAGGGCGTATGGAAGTGTTGGGAGTGACACATCTTTAATTTCAAAGCCTTGAGATTTCAATTTTTCTACTCCCTGATTAAAATTTTCTAACACATCGTGATCTACACCATC
>JBAXIZ010000104.1:0-2625 GCA_037138095.1 bacterium | reverse complement strand
CTGTATGGTCATTATGCCCTTCGAGAGGGTAGCAAGCGTATATGCCCTGATGAAGCACGGCATTACCAGCAGTGACCTTCAATCGAAAAAGGATGCCTTCTATACTGCCAAGAACAACGAGAATATCGACTGGCGGTATCTGCTTATGCTGGTTGCTAAACGGTTCACTCACTTGGTTGCCAAGGATATAGATACATCGAAACGGCGGATTACAGCCCTGATATTCGATGATAGTTTATTAGAAAAGACCGGCCATTGCATGGAAAAGATAAGTGTAACATTTGACCATGTGAGCAACCGGTTCATTCTGGGTTTCAAGTTATTGGTTTGTGGCTGGTGGGACGGACAGAGCTTTATTCCAGTGGATTTCAGTATCCACCGGGAAAAGGGAAAGAAGCAGGAAGAGCTTGGAAACCAGTATTTAAAAGCGACCAAGGCATGCAAGTCGACACGGGAAAAGGTTTCCAATCAGAAGGAGGTTTTAGCCCAAAAGCAGGACAAGCTCTCGGCAGCAGAGCAGGCCTATGCAAACAAGGCCAACAAAACCAACCTGAAAAGGCTTGATCATGCCCGGGAAATGTTTCAAAAGGCAGCGGACAAACTACAGCCGTGTGAAAAACAGCTGGCACTGGATTCAAAAGCACAACTTGAAGCCAGGAGGGCATGGAAGCGATTCTACACATCGGGCCGTTTGTTCGGGCTGACAGCAAAGCAGCGCAAAGAGCAGTTTAAAAAGCAGGTATCGGTGCACAGCAACGGTTTTAAGAGACGCAAAGAGGCAGACTGGGCTAAGACCGACAGTATGTTCGCTATGCTTCTCAGGGCGGTGAAAAATGGGTTTGTACCCCGGTATGTACTCACCGACAGCTGGTTCTTCAGTGAGGCTTTGGTCTCCAATATCAAGGCGGTCAAAAAGGGCGCCATAGATTTGGTTTCGATGGTGAAGATTAACAACCAGGTGTTTACCCTCCGTAAAGATGGAAAAGAGATGGGGGTAAAAGCATTGCTCAAAAGCAATGAGCGTACCCCGGCAAGGTGTAAAAAACTAAAGTCCCAGTATATCAAAATCGCATGCGAATACAAAGGAACTGCGCTCAATCTGTTTTTTGTTAAGATGGGCAGATCAAGTAATTGGCACCTATTGGCAACAACAGATTTAAGCCTGAACTTCATATCTCTGATGGAAGTATACCAGATCCGCTGGAGCATAGAAGTTTTTTATAAAGAAAGCAAACAATACTTGAACCTGGGCCAGTGCAAGGCGAGCAACTTTGATGCCCAGATCGCGGACACTACGATATCGTTGATTCAACATATTATACTAAGTTACTGTAAGAGAATAAATTACCAGACAAGTCTCGGTGAACTATTCAAGGATGTATGTGAGGAAAGGATGGAACACAACCTTCTATCAAAACTATTGGAGTTGTTCTGGGAGTTGGTTGAAATATTCAGTGCCAGTGCCGGTTTCGATTTTATAACGATCCAAAAGGATATGATGCAAAACCAGGAAATGTTAACTCACTTGGCGAAACTCATCCCGGACAAGGTGGTCAATAATGCTGCATAATCTTATGAAAATGGAAATTTGCTCATAATTAACAGCATATCAGAACTTTAAAAATAAATGAAAAATTGTTATTATCATGTTTATTTACATATTTTCTCCATTGAAAAGAATATAAAAAAATTTCCAAACAAATAATGCCCAATGAAAAAATATCAAGTGAAAAGGTTGGTTTATGTTCATAATCAACTAAAAATGTTTCTGGAGGCATAAAAAATTTTGTTCCTGCTTTTCTAGTTTTTTCGTTATTGAAAACAGAAAGACCAAAATCTGTTATACAAACTTCTAATTTTTCATCATTTAATATATTGATTAAAATATTTTCTGGTTTTAAGTCGCGATGAACAATATTAGATTCGTGTATTAAAAGTACACCATAAACAATTTGTTTTGTTATATTTATTTTTTGTTCAAACGATGTAAACGATGTAAGCAACTTTTCGTTTGGATAACGCACATCATTATTGCATTTTTGTGTTGTATCATCATTTGACACAGATATTAATTCTTTATTTTCATAATCATATTTTAATTTTCCCCCTTTTAAATTTCCTGATGGAAATAATTTTACAAAAGTGAAAAGTGTGTAATGAAATGGTTTCATGACAAAATAAATGGTTTTTGTTTCCATGTCAAAAAAATATTTTTCAATGTCCACAATATTTTTCGTGTTTGACGAAAATGTGTTAAAAATGTGTTTAACTTTAAAAAGTTCACCTATGGTTTCCACAAAAAAATCAAAAAATAGATAATCAAGGGGGTAACATTGAATGACCTTGATAACACGATTTGAAATTGAATAAAAATTTTGTGTGGTTGTTTGATTTGAGGTTGTTTGATTTAAGGAGGAATTTAAATACACAGCACCAAAATTTCCTTGCCCTATTTTATGGCAATCATTTTGTAAAATCAAAGAATAATCATTTGAAAAATAATATTTATCTAAAATTTCTTTTGATTCAGAATTTATTTCCTCATCATACCAATTAATTAATTGTTTGCTTGATTTAATAACACCAATTTTTTCAGATTTATTCATATTTTCAATGATTGTATTT
>JBAXIZ010000103.1:0-2645 GCA_037138095.1 bacterium | reverse complement strand
GCAATAGCAGCATCCATGTCAGCAACATCTGCAGGTTTGATGTTAGTAAAAATATCGTGATAATCTGTCAATGTTTTCCTCATGAGGCGTGCACGGCTCAAGGCAGTGGTTATAGAAGCACTATAAATATAAGAAGCACCATGTGTTAAAATCTTCACCAATTCAGTCTTGCCGGCATTACGTGCCAAGGGCAATCCTTTTTTGGCGTAAATAATTATGGTGTCAGCCATATTTTTTTTCAAAACTTTTGCCTCTTCAGTAATTCCTGTAGTGGGGGTTTCCTGTACGTCTTCGCCAGCTTGTATTTCATTTTTGGCTGCTTCCAATTTGGCAATTTCGCCTGCTTCACCTGTAATGGCATCAAATTTTTCTTGATATAAACCAACAAAATTCAACACTCTCAAAATGTTTATAAGTTTCCACGAAAAAATCTTTTTCATAACAATTTGTTTTTTAATAAATTAATAAATCAGATTACTATATCTTATGTTTTTATATTATAATTTTCTCAAACGGCACCACAAAGGACTGAATAATTTTCGAATCTACAAAATTTTTTCTCACTTATTTTTCGACTATTTTTTTTATAGCGAAAATAAATTTCAAAAATCTAGCTGTTCAGTTAGTTGCTTTTTTAATTATAGGTTTATCAACAGCAAAATTCGTGCCACAAATGTTAAGAATCGTTAATTTCGAAAACTTTATTTTTTCTCGAAAAAAGAAAATAGTATAATGCGTGATTTAGTAAGTCGGAGTGCGACTCCAAGTCGCACCCCGACTATCAAAATCATAAATGATCAAAATAAATCAGCCTCTCAATTATATCCTGAGCTATTATAGTCCCGACTGCTCAGTCGGGGTTGGGGTTAAAAAACTCCTGTTACCCTCTGTGTTTTACCTCTATTCCCTCTGTGGTAAAAAATAACTCAACCATAAAGAACAATGTAAATTCAGTCAGTTTTCATATTTAATCCAATATTCAGTTAAATTACATCTGCGCAAGGGCAATGCACATCGACGAAAGGGCAATGCACATCGACGCAAGGGCAATGCACATCGACTAAAGGGCAATGCACATCGACGCAAAGGCAATGCACATCGACGCAAAGGCAATGCACATAGACGCAAGGGCAATGCACATGGACGCAAAGGCAATTCACATCGACGCAAGGGCAGTTCACATCGACGCAAGGGCAATTCACCTCGTCGCGCAGCCTGTTTAACTCGTCGCGCAGACCCCTATTTCGCTATATTTTTAAAGTCATCTTCCAAAAAAGCATTCCCTTTCCCCGCGCCAATCTGATGATTATCAAAATACAAAGGCTTACCATCCTTGGCAGCCATGATAAACTTCCAACACGAAGAACCATTGCTCCCCGTGCCCTCAGGACCCACTTTATGCAAGAAAGCCACCTTAGGATTGTGCTCGGCTATGGCTTTTTGTATCTCCTCTGCCGTAACTATTTTCACCGCGTAGGGATAAAACTGCTTGATTTTCGCCAATGTGTTCACACTCGTTGCCAAATCACCCTCCACAAACCAAAGCTCATAGTTCTTTAAGTCCGAAGCATTATCTTTCACCACCTGTTGAATGTCTTTTCCGGGATTGGCGTGCGCATAATCAATATAATATGCCATAAACTCTATCAAAGCCGCCAATTTATATTCGTAGGTATCCTCATCCACATCAGCATAAGCCACCGGCACTATACACAAATCGGGCATACGATTCAAATTCTTCGATGCATCGCCCATCACCAAATTGATAATCGTATAGTTAAACGCATCTTCATTGCCCTCCTCGTCTTTAGTTTTCGCAGCAACAGCTTTCTTACTGCCAAACATTGCCTGCGACACAAACAAAAACGAACTGTTTTCCTCGCCCATCTTCTTTTCAAAATCTTCGGAACTGATGATTTCAAAAGGCGTGATTTTCCAAATCGTTTTCATCTGATTACTCACGAAATCATTGAACACCGAAAAAGGATTGTCCTCAAGCACTACGTATGTCTTGCTTTTCAGAAAGCGTTCGATGTTTTCTTTGCTCGGCGCTTTAATTTGTGCTTGTGCCAATGGAAACATCAAAACCAACACAAGAGCCACTACACTTATTTTTTTCATATTACATCTTTTTAAGAGGGGTTATAGAAATTGGATTTTTCGAGGCGGACAAGGTTTTTAAAAGCGCAGTTTACTCAAGTAAATGAGCATTTTAAAAATTGAAGTCCAACGATGAAAAAGCAATTTATAGAGTCCCGTTAATAGAAACGTCAATTTATCAACAATAATATTATCATCATAAAAATAATATCTCTCCTATGGAAATATCAGTTCTTGGATTAGAGTCATTAAAATGAATCTTTTTTTATTTCCGTTTAGAAAAAATAATGTAATTTTGATTCCATAATTTTTCGACATGCTTCATCAAATCATCAAATTCTTAGAAGATAACTCATTGTCTTGTCCAACCAAGAGCTTGTTTGGCATTGAATGTCCCGGATGCGGCACCCAAATGGCATTTATCGAACTCCTGAAAGGCAACATCCTCGAAAGTATCAAAACATTTCCTCCCTTAATTCCGCTTATGATAATGATTTTTTACTTAATTTTGTTCTTGAAATTTCGTTTCAAGCACGGAACAAGCG
>JBAXIZ010000102.1:0-2646 GCA_037138095.1 bacterium | reverse complement strand
CGTCAGCCTCCGGTCTTGCGAAAGCGCACCCACGCTTTCTCACCCGCATTCGCGAGGATGACAATTCGGGAGCTAAATTAAAAATTTAGACATTATTTAAAAATTAAAAATTTGAAATTAAAAATTAGAATAAGTAGCGCAATAATAGCAATAATACAGATATATGAAAAAAAGCGAAGTAAATAAAAAATTGGTGTTATTAGATGTCCACGCGATTATGCATCGCGCGTATCACGCCTTGCCAGATTTTGCCACTTCAAAAGGTGAGCCAACAGGTGCTCTTTATGGTTTGGTGACAATGCTTACAAAAATAATCGACGAATTAAATCCAGATTATATTGGGGCTTGCTACGACCTTCCTAAACCAACATACAGGCATGAAGCATATAAAGATTATAAAGCTGGTCGCGCAAAAACAGACGGGGATTTGGTGGATCAAATAATTCGCTCTCGAGATGTTTTTAAAGCATTTAATATTCCTATGTATGAGAAAGAAGGTTTTGAAGCTGATGATATGCTTGGCACCATTGTTGAAATAATGAAAAAGAATAAAGAAGTAGACATCATAATTGCTTCTGGAGATATGGACACACTCCAACTTGTTTCAGGCACAAAGGTGAGAGTTTACACTTTGAAAAAGGGGATTAAAGATACAATTATTTATGATGAAAAAGCTGTGGAGGAAAGATTTGGTTTTGGCCCCTTGCTTCTGCCAGATTATAAAGGTCTTCGCGGAGATCCGTCAGATAATATTATCGGCATTTCTGGTATTGGTGAAAAAACAGCAACAGATTTAATTTGTAATTTTGGAACAATTGAAAATATTTATAAAGTTTTAAAGAAAGATAAAAATAAACTTAAAGAAGCGGGGACAAAAGATAGAATTATTGAATTGCTAGAAAATGGAGAAGAGGAAGCAAAATTTAGTAAAATGCTTGCCACAATTCGCAGGGATGCCCCTATTACATTTGAGCTTCCAAAAGAAACTTGGAAAGAAAATTTTGATTTTAATAAAACAGACGAGCTTTTCACCGCATTGGAATTTAGAAATTTAAGTTCACGCTTGAGAAAAACAATGGGGAGTGAAATGAAACTTTTTGTTGATGAAGAAGAGGGGGCAAACACAGAAGTTGATACAAACTCCATTTTGTTTAAAGAAGTTGCGCTCGCTCTTTGGGTGCTTGATTCAAATATCACAACTCCAAAAATAGAAGATATTTTTAATCATACCCACGCAAAAAGTTTAGCGGAGGCGAAAAAACTTTTACTTGCCGATATAGAAAAGAAAAATTTAAAAAAGATTTATGAGGAGATGGAGCTCCCTCTTATTCCTGTTGTAGATTCAATGCAGATGTGGGGGATAAAAATAGATAAAAAATATTTGGAAAGTCTTTCAAAAAAATATCATATTGAATTGGATATTTTAAAAAAAGAAATTATTGAAATGGCTGGTACAGATTTTAATGTGAGTTCTCCAAAACAACTTGGTGAAGTTCTTTTTGAAAAGATGGGACTGAAAGTGAAAAATCAAAAGAAAACAGCGGGCGGGGCATTTTCTACAAAAGAATCTGAATTAGAAAAGATGAAGGATTTGCATCCAATAATTGGGAAGATTTTGGAGTATAGAGAATTTGATAAATTACTTGGAACATATATTGATACTATTCCAAAACTTTTGGACGAAAAAGACAGATTACACACAACGCTTTTGCAGGCAGGAACAACAACAGGGAGGATGGCTTCACAAAATCCAAATATTCAAAATATTCCAATGCGAAGTGAGCTTGGTAAAAATATTCGCCGTGCTTTTATTGCAGAAAAAGGATTTAAAATTGTTTCTTTCGACTATTCACAAATAGAGCTTCGTATCGCAGCTTTTCTTTCGCAAGATGAAAAGCTGTTGGAAATTTTTCGAAGCGGGACAGATGTTCACAAAGCTGTAGCTTCTCAAGTTTTTAAAGTTTCCGAAAAAGATGTGACAAAAGAAATGCGAAATAAAGCAAAAACAATTAATTTTGGAATTCTTTTTGGAATGGGGGTGACAGCGCTTCAAACAAATTTAAAGTGCACACGACCGGAAGCTCAACAATTTTTAAATGATTATTTTGCAACTTTCACCGGCTTAGCGCAGTATCTTGATAGGGTGAAAAGTGAGGCGGGGAGGAATGCTTATACCACAACTTACTTTGGCCGAAGACGCTATTTTGAAGGATTAAAGTCCAAAATACCATATATCGTGGCAATGGCGGAGCGAATGGCTATCAACGCCCCAATACAAGGGACAGAGGCAGATATTATTAAGCTAGCGATGGTGAATATTTACAAATGGATAAAGAAAGAGGGCTTGGAAAATGATGTTAGAATGCTTTTGCAGGTTCATGATGAATTGGTTTTTGAAATAAAGGAGGATTTGGTGGAGAAGGTGGTGCCGAAAATTAAGGAAAGCATGGAGAGGGTTGAAATTCCGGAGGATAAAGATAAAATAGTGGCTGTGGCGGAGGCAGAAGCTGGAGAAAACTGGCTGGAAATGGAAGTCGTTTAGTATTACTTTTCCCGACCGTTCGTCGTCCTGCGACTCCTCACTTCGGCTTCGGCACAAACTTTTTGAGTACAAAAAGACCATG
Source organism: bacterium (assembly GCA_037138095.1). Taxonomy (GTDB): domain Bacteria; phylum Patescibacteriota; class Minisyncoccia; order Phycocordibacterales; family CAIZIN01; genus CAIZIN01. Next base: position 22 of record JBAXIZ010000102.1, on the reverse strand, counting down.
CTTTGTGCCTGCAGATGCTCGG
>JBAXIZ010000101.1:0-2693 GCA_037138095.1 bacterium | reverse complement strand
AATATATATTTTAAAAATTTAATAGAAGCTGATCTAAAACATATACACTTTGAAGAAGTCTCATTGCGAGTTAACACAGAAGACAAATTTGGTACAGCAAGATATTACATATCGGATAACAGAGGTTATGTTCTCTACACTACAGCAGTAGCTGAAACGGTAAAAGAAGCCCAAGAAAAGGTCTATTCACTTACTGAAAAAGTCATCATTCCAAAAATGATGTATAGAAATGATATAGGAAGTCGTTTTATTAAAGAGCAAGAAAGCCTTCTAAAAAAATGGGGTTATCTCCTCTAGTAAATATTCTCTACAGGATACTTAGTACCTCTTTTTACAAAATTGACTTCAGTTTCTTTTAGTTTAAACGTATTTATTAAATACTCCTCAATTTTTTTTGTCTCAAGACCGTTTCTGCAAGTATAAGCATCCATACTTACAAAACCCCTTTTTGGAAACGTGTGAATGCTTATGTGACTTTCTGCAATTATTACAAACCCACTCCACCCCCCTGGATCTTTCTTGTCATTGCCTTTAGCAAAATAGACGATAGGCTCAGACAATTTTGTCATACCTAATTCTTCTGGAAGTTTATTGAGCAGTTCCAAAACCAATTCTTTACTATCAAGCAGCCCTTCATCTCCAAAATAACCATCTATCATTAAATGTTCTCCAAAATTTACTGTTTCCATACAAAAATTATATACGAAAAATGAAAAACTACCAGTTTTTTAGAAAACGTAGGTCGTAGCAAAATTGAGGAGAATGGAGTCTGAAATCTAGAGACGAAGACCAGATCTAAGATCGAGTTAACGAAAGCTCTATTTTGGTACTCCATACAGAAAAATACAAGGGTTTGTAAACACCCTTGCAATTTCAAATAAATAACTATTATGTCTTTAAATCACTATTTTAAGCCCAAGCTCTTTAAGTTGTTTTTCTCCAGTTTCAGACGGAGCACTCATCATTAAATCCCTTCCTTCTCCAGTCTTCGGAAACGCAATCACCTCACGAATATTTGGTTCGTTTTCTAGAAGCATAACAACCCTATCAACACCTGGAGCAAACCCACCATGTGGAGGAGCTCCAAATGTAAACGCTTCAAGCATGTGTGCAAATTTCAACTGTTGTTCTTCTTCACTAATTCCAAGAAGCTTAAATACCTGTTTCTGAACTTCTTGCTTGTGAATTCTAATACTTCCAGAACTTAATTCGTAACCATTGAGCACTAAGTCGTATGCATTAGCTCGAACAGAAAGTAAATCCTCACCTTTCATAAATTTATCAAGGTCTTCATCTTTTACAGAACAAAATGGATGATGCACAGCCTGCAATGATCCATCTTCGCTTTTTTCAAACATAGGAAAATCAACCAGCCAAGCAAAAGCTAATTCATTTGGATTATTTTTATCTTTTCTCAAATCAGGCTTATCTGAACCATATTTTTCAATTGATTCCTTATAGGTCATTCGCGGAAATGGAATTTGTGAAAATTCCTTTTCTGGATAAAGTTTCTGAACCAATTCGATGAACATTTTTTCAGTAAAACTTAGAATATCCTCCTGTTCAACAAAGGACATTTCGTAGTCCAGTTGTGTAAACTCTGGCTGTCTATCTCCACGAAGATCTTCATCACGCATACATCTTGCAACTTGAAAATATTTTTCAAATCCCGCAACCATACAGAGCTGTTTAAACTGCTGGGGTGATTGTGGCAGTGCATAAAATTTTCCTTTGTCCAACCTTGAAGGCACTAAATATTCTCTAGAACCTTCTGGAGTTCCTTTCATAAGAATCGGTGTTTCAATTTCAACAAAGCCATTTTCGTGCATGTAATTTCGAAAAAAAGTAATTACTTTATCTCTATTTCTAATATTTTTCTGAAGTCTTTCTCTTCGTAAATCTAAATAGCGATACTTCAAACGAATTTCTTCGTTAATCTCCTTACCATCTGAAGAAAGATCAAAAGGTGGAGTTTCTGCACTATTGAGAATCTTAATTCCAAGAATCTCTAATTCGATATCTCCATTTTGCTTATCAGTCTGTATGTTTTTTTCTGGTCGTTTATTTACTTTCCCACGCACTTCCAAGACCCATTCTGGACGAACTGGTTTTGCAACTTCATGAGCCTCTGTTTGATTTGGCAAAATCACACCCTGTACCTTTCCACTCATATCGCGAAAATCAAAAAACACAAGCTTACCCTGGTCGCGTCGTACATCAACCCAGCCTTTTATAACAACTTCCTGTCCCTCACTTTTTCCCAAATCTTTTATATATGTTCTTTCCATAAATTTTATTTTATTAATAATTTTGTACAAAAATAGCCCCTCCGAATTCGTTCAAAAAACAAATTCGCAGGGGCGATTTTATCGCGGTGCCACCCTGTTTGTGTCTTAATTTACTGCTTTACGACGCAGGATCGGAAGATTCTACTCACTTTTAAAGCTTTCTTTCTTCACCTCACCAGTGTCATCTGGATCATCGGTATGAACAAATTATATATAACAATAAAAATAATGCCGATACCGACAACAAGAGCAAGAGTTATAATTATTGAAACAGTTTTGTTCATAAAATGATTATATCAAAAGATTTTAACCTTGGCGGAGAGCGTGTTACCCTAAGTGTGTTGAGGAGATAATATGTTTAAGTTTTTTAATGTAATATTACATTAAAAATTTCCTCCATCAACA